>JAPULD010000183.1 GCA_027295365.1 Planctomycetota bacterium | reverse complement strand
AAGACCGATGTCAGTCAGTTGATTGCCCTGACTCAGGGACTGGACCAGATCGGGCTGCTCTGGGGACCGACCTTTGAACGTCTCGAAGCAAAGACCTTGCAGCGAATTAAAGAGTCCGGCTCTTTTCCCACCAATGCCTCGGCCTCCCTGGGGACCGATGAAACCATGGTCCGAGAGACCATCAAAGGCTATCTCGATCAAACCGAGGATCCGGAACTCGAGATGACCGTCCGCGGGATCGTGGCCCCTCACCTCGATTATGAGCGAGGTTGGCCAAATTACGCGGCGGCGTATTACAACCTTCAGCACCAGGCGAAGCCCGATCGCGTCGTCATCCTCGGGACCAATCACTTCGGTCTCGGGGATGGAGTCGTGTTTACCGAAAGTGGTTTCCAGTCTCCATTGGGTATTTGCCCAATCGATCAGCCAGTGGCCGATCATGTGCTCAAGGAATTGGGAAGACCCGTCATCATCGATCAGCTTGATTTCATGGCCGAACATTCAATCGAATTGCATCTGCCTTGGATTCAGTATGCCTATGGCAACGTTCCTATTCTCGCGGCTCTCATTCCCGATCCGCTACATTCCATGATCGAGGACGACGAGGAGAACGAGCTTGTGACGACGGAGGTTTTCCTGAACGTACTCACTGGAGCGTTGGAGCAGGCGGGAGGTTCGACGCTTTTCGTTTCGTCAGCGGATCTCAGCCATGTCGGGCCTCAGTTCGGTGAACCACGCGCCGTCGATGAACAAAGACGCTTTGACGTCGAGCGTCATGACCGGGATATGATGGGAAAATTCCTGACCGGGGACGGAGAGCAATTTCTCGAAGCCATGAACTGGAACCGCAATCCCACCCGATGGTGCAGCATTGGCAACATGGCGGCCTTGCTTGAACTGATCCAACCCGATCAAGTGGAGCTCATCGACTACCGTCAAGCCGTGGATGAGCAAGGGCGTTGCATGGTGACCAGTGCCGCGATGGCGATGGGGTAGCAACCGCCCCGCTTGCAGGGTGTGATGTGTTGCTTCACACTGTCGGGATGATTGCCGTCGTCCAACGTGTCACTTCAGCCTCCGTCACCGTCAAAGCCACTAAATACCACGAATCCATCGAGGCCGGTCTTTGCGTTCTGCTCTGTGCTGAACATGGCGACACGGACCAGGAAGCCAAATGGATGGCTCAGAAGCTGGCCAGGCTACGTATCTTCTGGGATGAGCAGGACAAGATGAATCGCTCGATCCAGGATGCCGGTGGTGAGATCCTCCTGATCAGTCAATTCACGCTGGCCGGTGATTGCAACAAGGGCAATCGCCCCAGTTTCATTCGCGCGGCTGATCCTGAACAAGGCGAAAAACTATATCAGCAGGTGGCATTCTTTCTGAATGATGAACAGAAGCTGGTCGTCAAGACCGGGCAATTCGGCGCCATGATGCAAATCAACATCCTCAACGATGGTCCCGTGACGATCATTCTCGCCAAGGGCAAGTATCACACCGACTGAACAATGGTGTCCAAACGCATTGATGGGTAATAAATAGCGGATCCGGAAAAAGAGCCCGCCGCAGTGACGCGATCGGGCTCCTTGTGGGGGGGCAAGTGGATGTGACAATGCAAGTTGGCGATCAGAAATCGTCTTGCATTCGGGAGCAAGACTGTGAATCTTGTCTCCCATCGTTCACCATAGATTTCGCAATACCGGCGAGTTCGGTTTCCGGAATCTTCTGCCTATTTTTACAATTTTTCGAGAGCTGATTGCATATCCGACCAGACCTCTTTTCGGGTCTGAACGGTGTAATTCCGGAGCAAATAGGCCGGGTGGAAGGTGGGCATGACATCCACGGTGTAGTCACCATCGCGATACAGAGCCCATTGGCCCCTCAAACGCGTAATTCCGGTGTCCGTCTTCAGGAGAAGTTTGGTGGCCGGTCCCCCCAGCGTCACGATGACCTTCGGATCGATGATCTTGATCTGTTCGGCCAAGAATGGCGAGCACCCTTCGACTTCTCCCGCCAAGGGTGTTCGATTATCAGGGGGGCGACTCTTGAGGACATTGGCAATGAAGACGTCTTCCCGTTTCATGCCCATCGCATTGATGATCTCTTCAAGCTTCTTGCCGGCTCGACCAACGAATGGGCGTCCCGTTCGATCCTCTTCGGCTCCCGGGGCCTCACCGATGAACATGAGATCAGCTTCAGGATCTCCCTCGCCAAAAACTGTCTGGGTATGCCCCTGAGCAGTCGTGCAATGAGGGCACGTGGCATCATGGCGCGTGTGAAGATCTTTCAAAGCCTCACGCTTGGATTTCGATTTGGTTTTCGTTTGGGATGAGATGGTAATTCCCTCTCGTTTGGGCAGAAAATCAACCCCAAGAAGCTGATTGGTCTTCAAGTGCTGTCTGGCAATTCGTTCCATGGATGGTGTCTTCGTCGTCATGATCCGAGTCTCATAAGGCTTGCTCAACGTGTTGCCGCTCATCGAAGGTCACGTGCTGATTGACGCCAGCAGTACGACGCCCGCGACTGCCACCAACGCCCCCACCACGGCTCGCCATGAGAGACGCTCTTTCTCGATCCAAACAGCAAAGGGCAGGATAAACACGGGTGACAACGCCATCAACGTAGCGGCGATCCCCGCACTTGTCTGATCGACCGCCACCATTGACAACCACACCCCCACGACGGGGCCGAAGATCGTCCCCATGAGCACAAAAGCAAGAGCTTGCCTGCGTAGGGTCGCTCGATCGACTTCATGTCTCGAAGGGGGTAAATGCTCCGATTCCGAGCTTATTGCCATCGTGTCTTGTGATTGACGACGCTTCTGAAACAGGAACACACCTCCAGCAAGGATGCAGATTCCGATCGAAGCGAAGGCCATCCTGACCAGAGTCACCGTCCATGGATTGACGAGTTCCACGACATCGGTACGGGTGTGACCCATCCCAAGCTTGGCCAGGATCAACCCGACGGCTTGGCATATCCCGGCCAGGACCCCAAAGATCGTGCCTCGAATTCGATGCAGATGTTCGATTGTCTGGCTTCCTTCAGGACGTTCTACGACAACCCAGGCGATCCCAAGAATGGTCACGGCGATGCCAAGGATCGCCAGCCATCCCAAGGGCTCGTCGAGGATAGGCCACGCCAGCAATGCCGCCACAGGAGGTGCCAGCGTCGAAAGAATCGTCGTCATCCGAGAGCCGATATCGACCAGGGCAGTAAAGAAAAACTGATCTCCGATGGCCAGACCGATCACGCCTGAGCAGGCCAGATAGATCACGCTCTTGGAATCAAGTTCTGGAATCCAGAGTCCAAAGACCATTCGATGCACAATGAGGAGAATCACCAACGCCAACAGGGTTCGAATCAGATTGACCGCGACGGATCCGATTCGTCGTCCTGCCGCCGCGAATGTGAGTGAGGTCAACACCCAACAGAGCGCCGTCCCGATCGCGGCAATCTCACCGGTTCTGGTCTGGATATACGGGATCAACTCACCCATGGTGAGCGATAGTATCCCCCTGCCTTCGGAAAACAGTCACGTCCCGAAGACCTTTCGTTTGATGTCGGTCAGCCTCTCTTGAGAACCACGCCATCTGACATGCAATTTGGATGCATATTCAAAGGCCCCTTCGCTGATCAGCATCGATGTGACGTACTTGATGCCCGCCGTCCTGGCGACGACCTTGAGCAACCTGCGATCACGACCATCGAGCCCCAACGCCGAGCAGAACCGACGATTCGCAGGGCCCAACGCCAGTTGATCCCGCCTGATGAGATTCCAACTCGTCCACCAGGCGATGAACAATCCCACCACCGTGAGTGTCCAGGCCCAGATCGTTGGCGAGCCGAGAAATGGCCAGGATTCGCCTCCCACGAATGCGTCCTGAAAGAGTTGAAGCTCATGACTGATTTGAGCCATCCATAGAAGGGTCAACATGATTCGTGTTCCCATTCGAGAGTGTGTTTCGTGAGGTGTGGCGTAATCAACCTGAGAGCCGCCCTCGCTCTGACCCGAATCTCAGGCAGCCGATCATGATCGGCCAATCGTTCAAGTTCGTGGACCATCTCTCGACCACGACATCGCCTTGCTGCCCAGATCGCGCTGACCCGATGCAACGGATCGGAATCCCGCATCATTGAACTCAACAGTCGTTCGCCTTCTCCGCGACGAGTCCGGTGGAAGGCCACGATGGCGTTGGCACGAGGCCTGTTGTCACGACTCTGCGTGAGAAACGTGACGAGGTCAGCCGTCTCCGGTGCATGCAGTCTCATCAACGCCTCGACGGCATTCGCCTGTACGCGCGGGTCCTGGTGATGCAAGGCCGCTCGCACCGCCTGCATGCCATGATGCACTCCACCTTCGCCCAACGCCATGACTGCGGAAGCAACAATCCGGACATGATCGCTGAAGGTCAACCCCACCAACGATGCTTCACAATGGACGCTCAGATTCATGCGTCGGAGCACGGTGATCGCCATCAATGTGGACGGTTCGTGACCCTCTTCCAATTTGGCCCGGAGTCCGGTGAGAAATGCATTTCGCTTCACTCGATACAACCGATGGGCGGCCACCATGCGCTGAGCCTGAGGCAGTCCCAGCCAGCGTTCGAAAAAGAGCTGAACATTTGATCGGGCCACCTGATGAGAGGCCAACCGTGCGATCGAGTCGTGGGGTGACTGTTCGAGGCGAATCATGTTGCCTTGGGTGGCCAGGGATCGACGGGCCATAACGTTTCGAGCCGCGATCCGGACGATGGCAGGTTTTGAATCATTGATTCGTGAGAGAATCGTCGTGTCCACTTCAGGGCACTCCAAACTCAGTACACCTAGCAAGGCATGCACTCGTGTCCGAGGCTTCCCCAGAGTCGCGAGATCGCCAAGGGTTCGCGCCTTGGCCTGAGTTGGTGCCCCAAGAGCCAGTATGTAATCCGTAAGACCGACTTGCGATTCATCATCGAGTTCCGTCATGACATTTCGTGTAGGTAGACACCGCATGGCCTTGTCCGCCTGGCCCAAGGCCTGTCGCTTTGATTTCAATCGAAGCAGATGACTCTCACGCAACACTTCGGACCAGGATTCGGTTCCCTTCAAGGTATGGAGCCACCTTGCAACCGAACGACCCAGCCAAGGTGAATCGAGCCATCGCAGCAGGTTCTTGCGGACGATTGGATGATGAAGATCCTCGGCCACACTGCGCAGATAGGAATGCATGGGATCCTCGGCATCCTCAAGCATCGAACGCAATTTGGGACCTGGTTGCATACACAACTGGGCTGCCGTGATCAGAATGTCACGGCATCGATGATCGCGATAGGTATCCAAAGCCTCTGCAATCGCATCGTCTATGAGACTCAAAGCATGCTGACGGGAAGCGGAAAGAGGGTCCTGATCCAACCAATACGTGGTGACATTGAGTATTGCCTTGGCGGCGGGCCTCGAATTGACTCCTCTATCCAAAAGCAGCATTCGTACGAGTTCGCCAAGCAGGGAAGCCTCATGGCGCTGTTCGATCAGCCTGATCACGTCTGGTATTGGCCTGAGATCAGTTCCCCGCATGACACATCGAGCAGATTCGATCAAGTCAAGATTTTCTCGCGCTAGTAGTTCCAAACTTTCCACCTGAAGGCGATCCAGATGTCGCATCGCAGTGGTAATGGCCTTGGGGCGTCCAGACTGGATCAGGGAGTGGCAAATCGGGGCAATCTCGTCGCTCCAGGCATGGCGCAGTGATTCCAACAGAATGTTTTCCACGGTCTCCGGAGATTCTTTCTTGAGCATCTCCAAACGGATGCGAAAAGGCTGCCGCATTGTGTGAATCCAGATTCGAGAAAAATATCAATTGCTCCAAACCGGGCGATAGCAGGTGGTTATCTGCAGCTACGTTGGAGCGATCCAGGCTTTTTTCTTCGGCCATTCGACTCTGTTTTGTGCAAACTCAAGGTGCAGCCTTTTCTGTTTGTCCACGTTTGAATAGAATTCAAAAATTGAGTCTTGCCTATGGACTCAGGACCGTAACAATGCAAATCTAAGAGTGGAGGGAGAAAGGGTACCTTTTGGTCCTTCTTCACTAGAAAAGGCAACCCATCGATGAGCTTTTCTTCAAAAGTATCAAGCCTACAGGCTTACAATATTCTGCTCTTCCGCAGTGTCTTGCATCCCGAGTTCTTCGAGATCGAAGGACGCCGTTGTATCCAGCATGGTGAATATGAATTCGAATCCTGGATCTACAAAGGTGGCCACGTCGCTCGATTCGAGCACAGCGGTCTCTGCATCACCGAGGTCGTCACCGACGATATGAGTCAATTGCCCGAGCGAGGTCTGGTCACCAACCTCCCTTGTGCGGGCGAAAAAGAACACGAGGAAGAATTCTCCGATCGAATCAATTACATGGCTTCGATTCAGACCGAGACGCTGACCGACCACCTCTTCCTCGGAACCTACAACGAACTGCTTGAGCATGGCCGAAACAGCAATGCCCTCATGACAATCTGGGGCGATCAACCCGAGAAGCCAAATCTCTCG
This sequence comes from Planctomycetota bacterium, assembly GCA_027295365.1. GTDB lineage: Bacteria > Planctomycetota > Phycisphaerae > Phycisphaerales > SM1A02 > JADFSH01. The sequence continues at coordinate 3,021 of JAPULD010000183.1, read as the reverse complement.
CTCTTCGACATGCAGCGATACTCCGACGAGGTCCACATGCAGGGGTATCACCTTCGCAGTGATTGTGGCCTCGTGCTTCGCACCCAGTCAATTTTCCAGGTCGCAACGTCGACTGATTGACCACCCAGAAACTTCTTTGCCCCCATGTTCATCCCGCCCAGAGCGGGATGTTTTTTTCGATTCACGCCTCGTCCTGGCGTATCTCGAATTCATTAGTTGGTTGTGGGCCGATCGTGCCCGGGACCATGCCTGGCCACCAGATCTCCTCGATCGATTGTTCATCACATGAAAACCGCATGAGCAAGAACAATCGTGTGGACAGGTCGCACAGCAACGAGACGATGTACGCCCAGACCAGGCCGATCACAAGCGATTGCCAGAACATCAATGACGATGAACTGATGCCTGATATCCATGGGGATGGTTCTCGTTGCTCGAGCCCGGGCCACGTGATGCCTCCCAACCCATCCAAGGCTGGCTGGGAGGACCACCCAAACAACGAGGCGGTCACGTTCAGCGTCACCATCGCGAACAGGCTCACGACCAGGTATCCCACCAACACGCTGATCAGGCTGACACAGAGATAGCCCAGCAAGTGCAGCGGCTTTTGATAGATGAAGGCGAGTGATTTCTGCACCGCATCCGGGGCATCGCAATTCTCGCTCGCCACCGCCGGCAAGATCATCCCGAATCCAGTGGCGTACCCGAACATGATGAACGCCAGCGCGAATCCGATCAGCAGGATGAATCCGTAGAGTATCCCCCCGGCCCAATCCAGGACCGGCGCCATCATGAGTGCGCCGAACCCCGCGATGACGGCGCCAAGCAGCGCCATCAGAATCAATGGCAACATCAGGGCGATGCCGATGCGTATCCAATGTACCAATGCGAAATCAACAGCTTCGTCCAGACCGGGTCGCCGTCCACCTGCGAATCGGCACGCTGACATTCGACACAAGGCACCGCCCCCGAAAATGTAGACCAGGAGCATGACGAGGGTCAGGCTGATCAAGAAGGCTTTGTGTCCCGTCCACAACGCAACGGGCAGGCGCGCGACCAGATCCTTGAAGCCATCGAGTACTTCCGAAGAGGTCAAGGTCATCGCACCTTCGACGATTCTGAGAAAACCATGTTTGAGCTGCGCCGCCGTCGCTTCATAGACATGCAAGGGCGCGTCTTGACTGACCGCGGCGTAGGTCGCGAGAAAAGCCTCATCCGAATCAGTCTCCCTTTGGGATTCCGACGTTCGCGTGCGATATCCGAGACGAAGACTTTCCAGCACCTGCCCCGGATGAAGGGTCGGCCACGTCTCCGGTGGTTGAGGCACTTCGCTGCCCAAGGCATAGGAGGTCATCATTGCCTCCTGGAGCATGGGTTGGATGGACTGGGCATCCTCGATGGACCACGACCCGGCGAGCAGACCTGCCGGGTTGACGTTCGGCTCAGTCGCGCCGTCCCAGAAGCGGCCAAACGTCACGACCGCCATCACCATGATCAGGGCCAGCAGCAACCGCGCCGGCTGGAACGCCGCCGTGCATGATCCAAGCAAACTCGGAAAGCGGAAGATCTGCGAGAACTCCACGCCATCCAGAATGATGCGCCGGGTCGGTTCGGCCATCGAGTGTCTCCTTACGCCCATCATCGGGCAATCCCGGCTCGGGGCAAGCCGGTTCGACGGTCATGCGACCATTGAAAGGCATCGGCCTCGAAGTCTCAACCAATCGACGTGACCTGAAGGCTCGACGTATCTGCCCTCTTCCCCCTACAATGCCGCTCGATCCGGTATCGCCGCCAACGCTTCGAAAAGCCATGGCCCCATCCATCGAACTCCGGATCATTTTTCAGGAGACCCAAACACCATGGCATTCACCCTGCCTGATCTACCTTATGCGTACGATGCCCTCGAATCTGCCATCGATGCGAGGACGATGGAGATCCATCACTCCAAACACCACAATGGCTATGTGGGAAAACTCAACGCCGCTCTGGAAGGGCTTGATGACTTTGCAGCGATGCCCATCGAGCAGCTCGTCTACAACATCGAGAAAATCAGCCAGGACAGCCGCGGCGCCATCCGGAACAACGGGGGCGGTCATTACAACCACAGCCTGTTCTGGTCCGTGATGGCCCCGACCGGGAATGGCGGTGGCGGCGCGCCATCTGGCGATCTCGCGACCGCCATCACTGACGCATGTGGCTCGTTCGATGACTTCAAGGAAAAGTTCGCCAATGCAGCCGCGACCCGGTTCGGATCGGGCTGGGCGTGGTTGGGCGTGAAGACCGAGGGTGGCCTGTGCGTGTGTTCGACCCCCAACCAGGACAATCCGCTCATGCATGGCATCGTGGAATGCCATTGCACGCCGATCCTCGGGCTGGATGTCTGGGAACACGCCTATTACCTGAACTACCAGAACCGTCGCCCCGACTACATCGACGCCTTCTGGAATGTGGTGAACTGGGAGGCCGTTGCGGAGCGGTACGAACGAACAAAATAATCACCTCGCATAGTCTGACAAAAACCATGAAACCACCCGGATCCCATGATTCGGGTGGTTTGTTAATTGTTCCTCAAGAGACCGGATAGCCGACAAAAGTCGATCGCATACCGCTCGATGAGCAGGGAGCCTCGTCATGAAGCGCAATTCTTACCGATTCGCTGCCACCGTCGTCGTCATTGTCTGGATCGCCTCAACGCTGTCAGGCTGCAACATGGTCAAAGGCCTGGGCCAGGACATCACGGGAGCGGCGGAATCGACGGAACGATTCTTCACGGGTGAGCCGACTGTCCAGGCCAACCACCGACCGGCGGAGCCAGAGTACAGGTCGTTCGATCGGTGAATGCGAAGAGGGGGCAATCGATCGAGTTGCGGAGACATTGATGAAGCAAGAGAGTGATCGCTGAGATTGATCTCGCCCTCGCTAACTCCAGTTCGCCAACAAAATCAGCAGGTCGACGACGTCGATGAAACCGTCCCCGTTCAAGTCGGGCGGACAAGGCAGTGCGCAATCGCCCCAGCCACT
>JAPULD010000182.1 GCA_027295365.1 Planctomycetota bacterium | reverse complement strand
ATGGCGAAGTTCATGGGGTTCGAGATGTATCCTGGCGTCGATCAGCGACTGGAGGGTGTAGTCAAAGGCGGTCGTGACCAGGATGCCACACCCCTTGCGGTGGCCCAGCGCCTTGACGGAGATGAAACTCGAAGAGCCCTTGGCCACGACCTGAAGTCGGCGGCCCACCTCGAGAAATTTCGAAGTGTCCAGGGCGGCGCGCGGCGTACCGGCGATTGCGCCGGGTGGCTTGTAGATCTTGAGATGGAATCGGCCATTCTCTTTGGAACCGTCCTTCGATGCGAGATATGTGGTGACGAGCCCGTCACTGCACAGCGGTTGATCGATCTGGTAACCGCCGATCTCAGTCATCGCATCGAACTCCCTTCCCACCTGCGATTACGTCGTCAATGGCCCGATCGGCTCAGTCTTGTCCGACCGTATCCAATGAATCGTGATCACGATCACGATTCACTATTTGACTGGCCTCATGGGCGTCATTCGATGGACACCACTGGGATTGATCTGGATATCGATGACTTTTGAATTCCACCGGGCCTGATCCAGGGGAAGGATCAAGCGACGGGGATCAATGGCGCCGGGATCGCCAGCCATGGAGATGCTTGCGATGATGAACATTTTCCGGGCTCCTGAACTCATCCAGCGTTGCCAGATCATGTCGTCGGCAGGCAGCAATTGGGGCTCGGTCCGCTGGTTGGTAAAAGTCAAGGTATGCCTGGTGGCATTGGTCCGAAGCACGTTGCCAGGCGTGAAGTAGGCGGGAATGCTCTGTCTTTCCCAGATTTGCTGGGCGGATTCGTTGACGCCCACGAAGTCGATTTCGATGGAGGGCATGACGCCAGTGCTTGAATCACGAAGCGACTCGTCCAGGGTGACCCGATAGGTGTATTGGCCCATCCGGGGCGATCGTGCGCAGCCGGTCGAGAATGCAATGAGCAGCATGGGCAGAAGAGCGATGAGTTTTCGAGCGTCAGTCATGTGATGTGTCTCACTTCTAAAACGAGTGGGTCAATGCCTGGAATACGTTCACGATATCATACCAGCAACGTCGCCCTGGAGGCCCGTCGCGTAGCGGCGCAGGACGCCGCTGATTTCCCGGTTATACCGCCAGTCGATGACAATCAGACTGCGGGTCCGGCGTAAAAGTCGATCGAACTCCTCCAACGCCGGTTTGAAGATGCGTTGGAGACCTCCCAAGGGGGCGTCTGCGAAGTCGCGACAGATGCTGTCGGAGCCCATTCCGGGAAGCATCCTGATCAGCAGCCCCAACGTTTCGTGCCAGAGATCATCGGGGATGAGATCGAGAGCCTCCTGAGGGGTGATCTCCCGTCGCGTCAATCGATGGGGGCCGATCGAGTCCAGCCACCTCGGATCTCGTTGGAAAATCGTCTCGATTCGCCCGGCGAGCGGAATATCCTCGTCGTATTCCACGCCCACCTGTCGGGCCAGGCTCATCAACTCATCCAGCGCGACGGGCAGCGAATTGCTTTCGTCAACCAACAGCGTCCGTGCCCCGAGCACCGCCATCGCGTAAAGATCGTGAGGCGTACTCAGGAGGGGGAGCAACTCGAACATGAGATTTTCGATGGGAACGCCTGCCGCCTCGTTCAGCGCCGAACGGATCTCGGGCGTCAGGTGCAAGGGAATGGTACGAAGCCTCATTTCCCCGGTTGCCATCGCCTGGTCTTCTTCGAGATGCGCGAACAGATCGAAGTGACCCGCTCTCAATTCCATCCGAAGCCAGATGAGATCGTTTCGTGCGCATTCGATCCGCTGTTGGCTGGTCAGGGTCGCGGTGAGAATGGTCTGCTCTTCCGTATCGGCGATCAGTTCCCGGATACGCAGCGTGCCGTTTCCCTTGAGGGCAGAACTGGCCGAGGCGGGACGATAGATCGATGCCCCCTCGTCGTCGGTCCTGAGAAAATATTCGTGTTCGCTGGCCTCGATGGGCAACGCGAAGGCGCATCCCGGGGTCGAGAGTTGCGTCCGCGCCGTCCACAGGTAGGGCAGCCCGCATCCGGACTGATCCAGGCGGACGTGAAAATGATCGGATGCGATGTTCAGCAATGGGGTCTTGGTCTGCGCGATGACATCGTGGACTGCCGTCATCGCGTCGGTCAAGCCTCTCAACTTGAGGTGCATGGTCTCGATGAGTCTGCCCCATTGGCCTTGCTGATCCTGGAAGAGCCAGCCCGCTCCCAGCATGTCTTCCTGCCCGTCGATGGTCTGGACTTTTTCCAGTTGATGATCGAGCTTCAGGGATTCACGACCATGACGGACGCCTTGCCAGGTCTGGCCACTCAGCACATCGCTGAAGTCCTCGAAACGAACCGATAGATAAGGACTGACCTTGATCAGGCCTCCCCCGAGATTGAGGGGCACGAGTTGGTCGTATCGTTCGATGGCCTGGGCCGGTGCGATGCATCGATCGTTGCTGGGGGCCTGGGCAGTGACGGGGACGAAGCGGGATTCAGATCCTTGCTCCTCCACCCAGAGGTATCGATGCAGGGATGAGCTATAGGGAGGCAAACCCGCCTGCTGGAGGGGGCCATCGTCCACACAGAGTCGCCATTGATGTCCAGACGCGACATCAACGGGATGGATGATCGTCTTGCTTTGGGGATCGATCAGCATGGGCAGGGGATTCTTCAGTTCCCAGCCGCTCCAGATGATCGGGCCATGAGGTGGTTGATTCTCCGCGTTGCATAGGGAATGCCAGCGTTGATCGAGGAGGCGATTGTTGAGCGTGCCCCGCGCGGCTTGCATGGTTGAAGCGATGCGGTCAGCGTCCTGGATTGCGATTTTCAGCCAGTCATGGACACTCCCGTTGGCATCGAGGAGGCATCCCAGGACGACCTTCGCATCGATCTGCGAACCGATTGAGATGAATTGCCCTTGGATCGACTCGGGTTCTGGTCGAATGAGCACTCCGACCCGGAGGCCGATGGGATCGCTCGCCCCTGAAATGGGGATGGCCACATACTTCTCGGGAACACACCTCATATGCTGGAGTGTCATGCGTTGGAAAACCTCTGCGGTTCAGGGTCGATCACGGTGCGCCACGGGATGATGGCGTGATGTGATCAGCATACCGAAATCTGCGATTCCCATCTTGAAGTACATGGGAATCAAATCCATCCAGATCTAGCCGTTGAATTCTGAAAGGTCATGACCTTGGGGTACAAGGCGACCGATAACTGAAGCCGACCAGTCCTGGCCTTGGTGTTTACTTGCCTCAGGCCAGAGCCGATAGAAGGGTCCTGAAGTCAATTGAGGGATGGAATTCTGGCGCATCAGCAATGCATGACGTGACTTGGACGTTCTTATCCCGCAGAAGCCTATTATCAATTCAAGGCCAAAAAAGACCTTCTCCTGACCACTCGCACCCGCTCTCTGGCCCTCTGAATAGCATTTGAAAGTGAATTTACGATGAATCGCATTTCTCATATTTGCACACTTGTCCTTTTGAGCTGTTTTCTGATTGCCTCGGGATGTGACGGTTCGGGTGATGGCTCTTCGAGCCCTCAGGCTGCGGAGTTGCCGACGCCTGATCAGGAATCAAATGCAGGACCTCCGACGACGTCACCTGCAGCGAACACCCCGACCCGATCCATTTCACCCCTGACGATCAACACCGAAGTCGTACCGGCCCCGGAACTTTCTGAGCAGGACCAGAAACAAATCGACTTACTTAACGCCTGCAAGGCTGGGAACCTCTCTGCAATACAAACCTTGCTGGAGAAGGGAGCTTCGGCCAACATTGGCGACAACAAATTCAAGAACACGCCCATCATGCATGCGACCAAGGCCAATTGCATCCCCTGCATGGAACTGCTACTTGAATATGGGGCTGACATTCATCACCGGAATTCAGCGACCGCTGATGCCCTTATGTGGGCCGCGATGCAAAGCACTGCCGGTACCGTGCAGTTACTGCTCAATCATGGGGCCGACGCGAGAGTCGCGACCCCCAGCGGCATGACCGCCCTGACCCTGGCCAACGACCGGGTCGATGATGGCCAGAAAGCGCTGATCATCATCCTCCTTGAGCAGTCGCTGGCTACTCCCTGATCAACGATCTAGGCTCAACTCAGCCGTGATCCGGATTGCCGACTCGCCTGATTACCTCGAATCATTCTTAATTGGATGTTGTCAGAGTCCATCGCCAAAAACGATTGGCCTCGCGGTGAGTTCGATTTCTAAAATGTCTGTTTTTTGTGGATGGAGATTTCTGAGCAGAGTCTCGATTGGTTATATTTATAGTATTGGCCAATCGTGGTCGGGACAGGGAGATGGCTTCCGTCCCATGAAGTTCGGGAATGCAAGCGAGATCGCTGCGGAGGTTTCCATGCGAAATTCAAATCGAGGCGTACGTGGTTTTTTAACATCGATGATGCTGATCGGCACGATGGGGCTGGCGACGATCGTCCAGGGTGGCGGGGTCCGCTACGTCGACGACGACGCCCCGGCGGGGGGTGACGGTCTGGCGTGGGGGACTGCATATCGATTCTTGCAAGATGCCCTGTCCGAGGCAGCCGCCTCGGGCGGCGCAGTCACCGAGATCCGTGTTGGGCAGGGGACGTACCGGCCCGATCGGGACGAGGTGAATCAGGGCGGGACAGGGGATCGGGCGGCGACATTCTCACTTCGTGATGGTGTCGCGCTTCGTGGAGGATATGAAGGATTTGGAGCTGCGGATCCTGATGTCAGGGACATAAGCCTGTTTCCATCCATGCTTGATGGAGATTTACTTGGGAATGATCTTGTTCCTGCCGGTTATCTTGATCCCACAAAGGATGAGAACACGTACCACATTGTGACCGGGTCCGGGAATGATGCAACGGCGATGTTGGATGGCTTCATCATTCAATACGCGGCTACGGAACGAGGTGCCGTTGCGGAAATTTACGGGGGTGGAATGATCATCGTCAGTGGAAGCCCAACGATCACTGATTGCACGTTCCTCGGCAACATGGCTGAGTTTGGAGCCGGGCTCTATGTCGCTGAGCAGAGCATGCCATCGATTTCGAATTGCCACTTCAATTCGAATTATGCGGATGAATTGGGGGGTGGGATGATGATTGAAATCAAGTCGCATCCA
>JAPULD010000181.1 GCA_027295365.1 Planctomycetota bacterium | reverse complement strand
GCGTTTCCTCAACGAGCACCCTGCACCCAGCACCCAACCCTCAAGAGAAGCTGCATAAGCCACCTCTCCAACCAAGCACCACCGGCGTTCTACATCCCCGATCCCCCAATCCCCTCTTATTGCAACCCATACTTCTGCATCTGAATGATCACCCGGGGCTGATTGTTGTTCAGTCGGAGTGAGCGGCGGAAGGCGTGGCGGGCTTCGAACTTTGCGTCGTGGTCAGACTTGCCACTCAGGATCCAGCGATTCAAGGCGTTGACCCCCACGCCATTCCATGCCCTCCAGGCGTTGGGGTCGAGTTCCGTCGCACGTTGATATGCAAGGCTTGAATTCGCGTAGTCGCCCTGCTTGAAATGGGCCCGGCCCAGCAACGTGAATGATTCCGCATTCGGCTCAAGCTTGGTCAGCGAGTCGATGGTGTTGACGGCCTCCACGTAGCGGCGTTCGGCGATGAGCACCTTTCCCAGTCGTTTCATCACGGGGCCCGGTTGATCTACCAACTCCAGCGCGACGAGGTATTGCTCGATGGCTTCGTTGCTGCGTCCCGTCGCTTCATAGACCTGTCCCAGGTTGCCTCGCGCCGCGCCGTTCGTGGGTTCGAGGTTGACCGCCTTCTGGGCATACGCGATGGCACGCTCAGGTTCGTCCAGTTGCAGAAATGTCGAGCCCAGCCCCAGGTTCGCCTCGAGTCCATCCGGGTCCAGGAGAAGAGCCTTCTGATAAACGCCGACCGCCTCGACGAGACGGTTGAGCATCTGAAGGATGTATCCATAGCTGGACTGCGCGCGATAGCTCTTGGGCGTGATTCTTGCCGCTCGCTCGTAAAACGGTTCCGCGGCGTAGTAGTTTTCCTGCTCGAGATACACATCGCCAATGCCCAGGTAGGCATAGGTATCGGTCGGATTCTCCGCCAGAATTTCGCGGAACAAAGCCAAGGCGATGGCATACTCACCATCCTCCCGGGCTTGCTCGGCCTGGGTCAGCCGATCGAAGGAGACCTCGACCAGTTTGCCATCGTCGAGCACGAGATCGCCCTGGGTGATTTCATCACCATCGGACTTACAGCCGGTGAAGGCCAGAAGCCCGATAATCGTCAGCGATGTGATGCTCCAGAAACGTTGTGTGATCATTTGTGATCGATTCCTGCCTCGAATATCCGACGTATCTCTTCCACTATCGGCTGATTTCATTGACTGTACGCGTGGCAAGGCCCTTGAGACGACGAATATTGACCAGATCCCACGCCTGGCCCTCATTATCTACGGCCTTTGGGGTCTCCAGGATCTTGGGCAGCTTGGAAAAAGACTTTCGCTGGAGGATGGCGGCGAAGCAGGACTCGCCGCATTCCCCCTCCCCGATATGGGCGTGGCGGTCCTTTCTCGAGCCCACGGCCCCGATCGAGTCGTTGAAATGGAAGACTTTGAGCGTGGATGTGCCACAGATGGATGCGAATTTTCGAAGTACCGACTTTGCATTGGCCGGGGTCGTCATGTCATACCCCGCGGCCGTCACATGACAGGTGTCGAAGCAAATGCCCACTCGCTCGGGTTGCTTGACGCGCTGGAGAATGAAGGCGAGATGAGCGAAGTCGTACCCTAGGTTGGTCCCCGAACCCACGGTGGTCTCCAGGCAGGTCATGGTTCGATAGCCCTTCAATTCCATGTGCAGGCGATCAAGGGCCTTGACGATGCGTTTGAGCCCCCCTGTTTCGTCCTTGCTGGGTTTGCCCTCGAGCACATTGGGCTCGCCCGGTTTTCGAGGCGCACCCAGGTGAGCGCCCGGGTGGGCGACGCACAGGGGAATGAGCAGTTCTTCGCAACGCTCGAGCTCGACGCGTTGCAGGGCGACGGACTTGTCCCAGGCTTCTGGATCGGGGGAGGCCATGTTGATGAGGTAGCTGTTGTGGCTGACCACGCGATCCGGGCCAGTCTTCCGGGGGTTGTTCCAGCCAAGTTCCTTGAGCTTGTCCAGCCAGGCGGTTTTTTCGCCCGGGTCGAGCGGCTTGACCCGCCACTGTCTTTGGTTCTTGGTGAAGACCTGCACGCAGTCCATGTCGAGACGCTGGGCCTCGTCAAGCGCGTTGACCATTCCGCCCGCGATGGAGAGGTGGGAGCCGTACATGGGGGGATGGTAGGCAGGGGGCGAGGTAAGGCGTTGGTGGGGGGGGGGTTGGGTGAAGTGCAACTAGCCATGAGTCATAAGTGAGAAGATTACGTATCCCGACTTCCGTTTAGTAATCACATCTGATATGATGCAACCACGAGGGCACTTCCCCTTCGAGGCGGGGTGCGGGGTCTTCGGGTGTATAGCATACTTTGTCTGCAATCGTTCGATATCTTCCAGATGAAAATTGCAATTGAAAAACTTAAGACTCGGTCTGATGATTTTTCTAAACGAAGAAGAGAAAAGGTTGAATTATATCTAGAAGGACTCAATTCGAGACTGCTACAAATCGATTATTGCCTTAAACAGTTTGATCAGCTTAATGCCACCAGCATCGAATCTACTTCCTCAACAGATGAGTATTTTGGCTCTGATAAAATAGCAGAATTCTATTGTGATTCATTTTGGACATGGGTCTATTCTGCACTTGATATACTTGCACAAGTAGTTAACCAGACGGAAGATCTGAAGATAAAGGAAAAGGATGTAAGCTTTAACAGCGTATTGAAAATTTTAAGAAAACTAACGCCAAAACCAGGCTGCTTGTCAGTCATCGAAGCTCTTGCAAAAAGTCATTTGCGCAGTAGGATGGTTAGCTATCGGAATTGTGCTAATCACAGGAGACCAATATGCTTGTTTCACGATGTTCGAACTCAAACAATGACCAGCGGATATAAGACTGCAACGGGACCGGCGAAGCAAATAGTGCGATACATATGCGATCACAGCGTTGCTTTTACGCCGGATCCGAAAAAGAAGAAAGAACTTATATCGCACTGCAAAAAAGATAGGGATCAGTTGCAAAGAACACTCAAATCTGTACTGAACAAACTTGCATTGTGAGTGAGGATGCGCGAATGCCTGTACCAAAAAAAATGACGACTAGTTCTGAAGCATTTACCAAAGAGGCACTTGAGGTGCGTGCGGAACCCGCGCTGCTTCGTGGTGTGTTTAGTAATTATGCACTCGTTTCTCATACTCCCCATGATTTCATGATAAATTTTTGTGTTCAATATGACGGCGATACTCATCTGACTGCACGAGTCATGATGACGCCCATGCAAATACGAAGATTGTCAAAAGCGATTGAGGGTAATATTGAGAAATATGAAGAACGATTCGGAGAAATAGAGGAGAAAGCACCTGCCCAACATGCCACAACAAAGAAAATTGGACACAAGAAGAAGACGAAAGCAAAAAAGAAAACTAAAGGTCAAAGAATAAAAAAGTCGGCCAAGAAATAGAAGGGAATGGTCCGGCGGCGTTTATAGCCAAATTGCTGCCCATCGAGAATCGCAAGTGACGACTACGACTACGATTACCCCTCATTCCCATTCTTCGCCTCCCCGACCGCTTCCACGGGCTCTAGCAACTCCACCGCGATCCGCTGCACCGTCGTGGGGCTGGCTTCCAAGGCAATGAACCTCGCGCCCTTCGCTTCGAACGAATCCCCCTTCTTGGGGACGCGGCCCAGTTGGGCCAAGACGAACCCCGCCACGGTGTCGTAGTCCGCATCCTCGGGGAGCTTGAGCCCCAGCGCGTCATTGAGGTCGTCGATGTGATACCGGCCATCCACCTCGGCATGCGTCGCGTCGATGGCCTTGAGCGTCGGTTCCTCCTCGTCGTCGGGTTCGTGCTCGTCGTGAATCTCGCCCACGATCTCCTCCAGCACGTCCTCGATGGTCACCAGCCCGGCGGTGCCTCCATATTCATCAATCACGATGGCCAAGTGCACTTCGCTGCGCTGGAAATCACTCAGCAACTCACTGACGACCTTCGTCATCGGCATCACAAAGGGTTGGCGGAGCAATTCGTTGAGCTCGAAGTCCGCCCCGTCGGTTCCCAGGAAGGGGATCAGGTCCTTGACGTAGAGAATGCCAAGTATTTTGTCGAGATTCTCTTCGTAAACCGGGATGCGGGAATGGCCCGCTTCGATGATAAATTCACGGATCGTCGTCAAGTCGTCGGTCCGCTCGATGCCTTCGATATCGGTGCGGGGGGTCATGACCTCAGCCACGTCGGTGGTGCGGAACTCAACGACATTCTCAAGTAATGTCGCGGCATCCTCGTCGATGCTTCCCTCGAACTGCTGTTCCTCGATGCTGCGAAGGATTTCCTCCTCCGGCTCGCGACGGTCATCGAGATTCGCCCCTGCGAGGCGTTTGACCGCTTCGTCAATGAAGCCGACCAATGCCGTCATGGGGGTGCCCAACGCTCCGAACACCAGAAGCAACCACATCGAACGCACCACGGTGCCGGTCCCGGCGTACTTGGCGATGGCCGAGCTGATGACGGTGCTGAACAGCCACACAAGGCCCACGGAGATCGCGCAACTGATCAACAGGGGATTCAATTCAAGCTTTGTATTCTCGCCAAGGCCGATCAATTCCAGCAAGACGAAGATGAACACGCCCAGCCTGAAGCAGATACACAGCAACGAGGTAAAGTAGATTGTCGCATCCAGGCGTTCCAGAAGGCGCACCCCCTTGGCCTCCTGCTTTCGGGCCTCGAGGCGGCGGCGAAGCTCTGGCTTGCTGAGCTGGCGCAACGACAACGTCAGGGCGGACAGGTAGGTCGCCCCCACAAGACATGCGATGATTGCCATGACAATCATGAATCATCGCCTCCGAGTGGCTTGAACAAGGCGCCGATACCGATGGCTTCCAGGATGCGATCCTCTTCGGCGTGCATGGTTGCGTAATCAGACTCGGCATGATCGTCGAACCCGACGCAATGCAACAAACCGTGCAGCGCGTAGAGCAACAATTCGCGTTCGACGGTGTGTCCTTGTTCGGCCGCCTTTTCCCGGGCAACGTCGATGCAGATCGCGATGTCCGCCTCGATGGGTGTTCCATCGTGCATGGGAAAAGTCAGGACATCGGTGGGTGTGGCCGGGCCCCCAAACTGCTCGTGCAGATGCGCCATCGCCTCATTCTCGTACACACGTATGCTCAAACGCTCGATGGCGGAACCTTGGTGCTCTGCCGCGCGCTGAAGCCATTCGCGGATCCAATCGAGATCAACTGATTCGCAAGCCAAGGTATCGGAAGCAACGACCTCAATCCCGACGAAGGGTTCATGGTCGATCGGACCGCTTTGTTCAGGAGGAATCTCAGAGTCGCTGGACGAGTCGGGCTCGTCCATTTCTCTCTGGTCATTCAATTCTGACATGATCATGTTCAGGCAAGGGGCGTGGAAGTTCATGGAAGTTCAAACCATCAGTCGAACGTGGGGTCGGGTCGGCGCTCGACATATTCCATAGGATATGAGACTTCTCGGCGGATCGGCAAGGATAAATCAAGACAGATCGTCAAGTCCGGACAAGTCTTCTGAATAACCCGGGTTTCCTCCCTTCGGATAGCCTGGAAATTTGGCCGGAAAACGAGCGATGTATCCCCTGAGTCTGGAACTTCAGCCTTGGGTGTGTTCCACGCTGCAGGCTGTGCTAAAAATTTAGCACGCCATGTTTCGTACGAATACCACGGATTGATGTGAAAAATCTTCGATGAATTGAATGAACGTAGGCTGATTCGAAATTCACAGATTCATCAAGGTGAAAGCGAACACGAAGAAGTCGGGGCGCAGGAATTTGAGATGAGGGCGTAGGATGAGCCCGTCGCGTACAAGAGCCGGTCACTCTTGGGTCAGCATGTCGTTCAAGGCCAGATTCTTATTCATGGAATCGAAGGCGTTGAAGGTGAGGTCAAGTCTTTTCCAGGCTTGTCCCACGAGGCTGTCCATGTTTTGCGTGACGGGCCAATGATCCCCGACCTTGGCCACCAGTTTTCCGATCTCGTTTCTTTGCAGGAAAGTCACCTGCTCGTCCAAGCCCTCGCTGATCAGAAAATCGAATTCGAGGAGTATCGGCCTGAGCACGCATGCCCCTTGGATGAAGTTCATCGAGTCATCGTCCCGGATGAGACACACGCCGATTTGCAGCGAAGCGATGTAGCGCTGGGTACACCCCTCGAAATCCTCAGCCGACCAGCATCGAATGGCATCGGCCAGAAGAAATCGACTGTTTGCGCTCAGTCTGAGCTGGATGGAATCATGAAACTTGCCCGCCTTCATCTCCGCATCAGTCAGATTGGGTACTGGAGGGAATTCGGTCAGGAGATTACCCGCGTCGATGAGCAGGAGCTCCATGGTGGTTTGCTGGTCGAACAGTTGCTTGACCAGAATTTCACTCGTGATGAGGTCGTCGTGTTTGGGTCGAATGACGATCTGACTGCTCATGGGCACTCGAGCGCCGATGACTTTCATCAGGGAATCGGGAAGCACTTTGAAAGCGTCGTATGGTGATGGGGCGGACAGATCGCTTGAAACAGTGCTCGCCGTTTCGAATTGAACGCTCGATACTGGATTCTCAACGAGCACGATATGGGGTTGCGAATCGTCCTGAAGGGGTTCGCAGCCAGTCAACAGTAGCAAAACGAACAGCGCAGAATGAATCTTCATTCGTCTGGCACTCCTGCAATGTTGTTCGTTTCTGAGCGGCGGCGGGAAATGAATTGGTCAATCCGGGTCGATCATGCCTTGAGGCTCAATTCTCGAGCAAAGAACCGTCCGAGCCATAGGCGATGAAGACCTCCAACACTACGCGGAAGTATCGGGGCAAATGGTTCTTATGCAAGAGAAAATCAGGAATTTCACTGCAACCGGATGCAATTTGATGAACTCAAAAACTTTCAATCGATTGATGATCGGGGTAACACATGGTTCACGTCTTGATCACCTCGTGATCATGTGAAACGGATTGTCTTGTGTCAACGTGGGTTAGAAGAATCGCGCCACGCTGATGCGAATCATTGTTCGCGTTTGAGTGAGGATGTTGCTCATCATCCTCATGCCATTGAAAACTTTGAACCACACCAAGAAAACATTCTTGATGTAGTCCCTTGGTCTTAGAAGTCTTCAAGCGGAGCATTGTCTTCATCGCTTTCGTTGAGGATCAATTGGAAGCGTGTCATCCCAATCGGTCGGCGTCTTGGATGGCTCGCGATTCTGCATGTTCGCCATCATCGTCTCGTATTCGAACCAAGGCCCCAGACCCACGGCGGCGCGACGTTCGTCCAGCCCCGCCGCGTCCTCGACCACGGGCAACAGGTAGATCATCGCCCCGCTCGCATCCTTCATCGAATTGCCATCGGCGTCATGGCGAACACCGTATTGGGTGCCATAGAGTTGAGGGCGTTTCTGGGCGACCCGCACGCGATCCTCGAGATAGGCCACGTCACCGGGCCTCACTTCGCCTTTCTCCGCGGCGGCCTTCAGGATGGGCAGGCATCGTTCCTGAAAATCAGGGTCGAGATCGGC
>JAPULD010000180.1 GCA_027295365.1 Planctomycetota bacterium | reverse complement strand
CATGGTTTGGAGAATCGACTCGACCTGACTCTCGACTTCGGCGTTCGCATTGAAGGCCGAGTTGTGATTCGCTGACGTGGAACGCATCCAGAAGATGACGCCCGACGTGCACACGAGAACGAACGCGATGACAAAGGCGCTCGAATTCACTTTTGAGCCGTCTTCATCGACGAGCGGAGGAAGGTTGTCGCTCTCGCCAAAGCCGCCTACGCCGATCGGCATCGTCTGAGGCGTGCCCTCATGTTCTGCCAATTCGGTTCCCGTGGAATTGTTCTGGGAATTGTAGTCGTTCGATTCATTCTGAGTGTTCGACATGATGCGTAATCCCTCCTGCGGATTCATCAATTGGCCGCAGCGACGGTTCGTGATTCGTAGTAAATACTGAGCGTGAATTCCGCCCGGGCCGTTCCGGGTGGGACCTCGTCAGAGCTTGATCCACTCGTGGTTGACGAGACTCGCGCTACAGATAAGTTGTGCACCCGGGTGATGCGAGGGAGTTTTTCCAGTT
Organism: Planctomycetota bacterium; assembly: GCA_027295365.1. Lineage (GTDB taxonomy): Bacteria > Planctomycetota > Phycisphaerae > Phycisphaerales > SM1A02 > JADFSH01. The sequence goes on along the minus strand of JAPULD010000180.1, from coordinate 3,600 downwards.
CGAGGATGAATTGGTAGAAGCCGTCGAAATTGCCCTCCATCACCATGTCCAGCGGGAGTTCCATGAACATGGCCGCAGGCACCTTGCTCTTGCTCTTGATCGACTTGACGGTCTGCTTGTTGCGTTTGGCGCTCTGCCAGATCTGTTCCAGGATGTCGTCCACGCCTTCCTCGTCAGGCAGCTTCTGCTCGATGAGGGAGATTGACTCGCGGCCGTTGGCAATGGCCAGTCCCAGATCGTCAAGACGATCGGTAATCGCCTCGAGCCGGTTCAGTTGAGCCTGCTTCACCTGGATCTCATCGCGAGCGTTGTTGATACGCTCGTTGTTGGGCTTGAAGTAATAGAAGAATGAAGCGATCGGAACCGCCATCAATACGATGAAAAAGATGATTTCTCGAGTGCCGAATCGCATCTCAGTTCTCCTGATCCGGGGTTCCGGAAATGCCGGTGGCCACGACGGGCCTACCCATGCGAATCTCATCCGACATTGGATTGCGCGGCATGAGCAACGGATCGACGTGTCGCACGTCAGCGTCGGGTCGCAATTTCATTTTGATCTTGAACTCACGCATCATTTGTCCGTCGAATTCCTTTTCTTCGGAGTATTCCAGCGTCACGTTGTCGAGCAGGGAATAGGCGTTGAGCGCGGCGAGATAGCGTGAGACCTCCAGGTCCGTCGGGGCCATGCCCTTCAAGACCATCTTGACCTCGAATTTCGGGGCCTCGACCTTCTGGATCTGGTCGGCGGCCTGTTGCCGGGTCAATCCCCGAGTCGGTCCCTTGTTATGGCGTCCCGTCGCCGCAGGGCGAGGGCCGGCCGTCCGTACCACCTTGACCAATGACGACTTCAGCTCGAATTCGAGAAGGCCGAGTCGCTCGGGCATGCGATTGATCAACTCCGCCAGCAGGATCGAACGAGGCACCGGCTCGACGATCGCCGCGACGATCTCCGCCTTGCGCATCATCTCGTCCTTCTGCTGTTCCAGCTCCGACAATTCCTGAAGCTGCTCGCCCGCCTGAAGGTAGGCGTTGTTGATCTTCGCCACCTGTTGTTCGACGCTCTTCCACTGGCGATTGGTCACCAGGAACGCACCGATCACCGCGAAGATGACCACCACGAACAACGTGAGGCTGATGATGTTGGTTCGACGTTCGGCCTTCTTGGCCAGATAGTCTTCCGGGAGAAAACTTGATGCATTCATGCGTGCATTCCCTTATGCGTCCGTGGGAGCATGACACAAGCCGCATGCGACGGCCCAGCCGGGGCGCGGCTCGTTGAGGTTCAAACCGGGGGTGAACAATTCCGTGTCGGCAAATTGACGGAGTGGGTCGCCCACGCGGGCTTCGATGGTCAGATAATCGGCGATCGTCCGCGTCAACCAGGATTGACGGGCTTCTCCGCCGACAAAGACGACCTTGGAAATCGGGACGTTGTTGAACATGCCTCGGTGATACCGAAGGCACATGGAGATTTCATCCACCAGCGTGTCGGCCAGCTCATCGAGTTCGTATCGTTCGATGACCGATCGGGCGGAGCCGCACATGGGCACCGGGAGAAGGTCATCGGAATTCTCTTGCTGTCGTCGGTCGATCGCGGTCACCGTTGACGAGTCCGTACCCTTGGAGTCACCGTTTTTCGCGGCATTTGCCCGGACGGGAGTTTCACCAGACATCGACTCGGACGCTTCGTCCGAGATCTCGGAGCGACTCAGAGGTTGCTCGAAGGACTGTCGCTGCGTCGACGCCTCGTGAATCTCGCATTTCAGGATCTTGGCGATCTGCTGGTCGAGATGATGGCCGCCCAGATGAATGTAGCGAGAGAAGACGAGCTTCGTGCCATGGCAGACGGTCACCATTGAGCCTTGCCAACCCAGATTGATGTACATGGTGGGCGACGACTTGTCTTCCTGACGCTGACGCTGGTTCGCAAACGCCCAAATCGTCGAGAGTGATTCGGTGTGCATGCTCGACACTTCGAGCTTGCAGCGCTTGAGCATTTGCACGTATCGCATGACCACGTCTCGCGAGGCGGCGAAGCAGATGACTTCGCTGCGCGAGCTGTCGCGGCATTTGGCTTGGGGAACCTGAATGCACCGCACCACGAGCGAGCCCGGCAGACATTCCATCTGCATCTCAATCTGACCCTTGACGATTTCCTCCAGCCCGACGCCTTCCATCGTGGCGACCTGCATGTGCTGGATGTGCGTCAAGGCGGCAGGGATCGCCGTCACGACTTTCTTGCCCTTGAAATCTCCGGACTTGAGCAGCGTGGGAATCTCCTGCTCGATGTGCGCCATCACATGCTGGGGCGAGGTGCGAATCATCTCGGGAATCACCAGCTCCGCCGCGGCCAGCAACTGGGGCGGATCAGAGCGATCAAGTTGCATCAGCTTCACCGACGAGGCACCGAAATCGATGGCGATCGGTGATTGTTGGCCTGAAAACATGCCGAGCCGCATCCTGTGCCTCCAGCTTAAGAGTCAATAAGCGCACACCATGCCGTTTGGCATGACTCTGGATACCATCGGCCTCATTCCAAATCAGATTGAGATGCCCAGGAGCGGGAAATCATCCTTTCGACCGACCGGGAGGATCGCTCATGGAAGGCTGATAAAACAGACGCTTGACGCCACGTACATGAACCTCGCGCCAATGTTCACCCTTGCAAACTCGCAAGCGCGGCTCGTATGGCATCGCCCAAAGCCGATAACCCACGACGCAGATCCCAGCGCTGTGCATCCCGCCGCCCCGTCGTGTTGCTGATGGCGCGCACTTCGAGTCCGGGAAGTCCCAGTCGCATGGCCGCATGCACCACCGCGGCCCCTTCCATCGCCTCGGCCAGGGCCCCGGTCCTGCGGACGACCTCCCGGGCCGCCTCGTCGGTGCCGCTGCAGGTGGCGACGGTCGCGATGGGCCCGGAACGGTAATCCTTTATTACAAGTTCGAGCAAGTCCGAGTCCACCGGCACCTCGTTGCCCTCGAACGACCCCAGCGTGAATCCGAGTCCTTGCATACCCTTGAAGCCCTCGGGCGTTATCAGACCTTCCTCGACGTAGACGCATTTCGTCGCCACGATCACATCGCCAAGATCGAGATCCATCCCCGCCCCCGCCCCCGCCCCCGGGAGTGACCCCGCCACGCCTGCACTGAGCACCGCGTCGAAAGGGCCCTGCTCGAGAATGGCCTGGGTCGTCGCGGCGGCAGCATTAGTCCGACCGATCCCGCCGACGATGACGATGGTGTCTTTGTGATCGCCGATCGATTTGGCTTCGGCTTCCACCGCGGTGACGATGAGGACCCTCATGCTCATTACTCGTTTTGAGAGTTCAAGAGACTGGCGATTGAGCTTTCCAGATCCTTCAAGGCCACGGTGTCCTCGCTCTTGGTGTCGAGGTTCTTGAGATTGACGTTCCCATCGCCCAGTTCATCGCCCATGATGACGGCAACCCTGGCTCGCACCTTGCCCGCATCGCCCAGCAGCTTGCCGACGTTGCGGGTGGCGCGATAGGAGTGTCTGACGTGGTAGCCACTGCGTCGAAGCGAGGCGACCAGGCGTTTGAGTTCCGCATCCCCTTCTTCCTTGGCCGCGATGACGAACAC
>JAPULD010000018.1 GCA_027295365.1 Planctomycetota bacterium | reverse complement strand
AACTCTGGGCCCGTTCGCGATAGTCTTCAAAGTGCGGCTACGACCAGCGTCCGACTCTGGTGGGCTCAAGATTTTGCCGATTCACGACGACGAGCCGATCGGCGCTGTCATAAGGCAGGGGCCTGAAAAGGACCATGTTGACGACGCTGAAGATCGCGGTGTTCAGCCCGATCCCCAGGGCCAGGGTCAGCACTGCCACGACGACGAAGCCCGGTGATTTGAGCAACGTTCGTAGAGCGAATCGAAAATCGGTGAAGATATGGCGCATGGCAAGACGTCTCCCTGATGAAGGCCAGCGATTTATACCGGTGAATATTTCAAGGGCTGCGACTGAGGTTTCGGATGGTGTACTTCACGTCGGCGAAGAAATTGGACATGGCGCAGCTACTCCGTAATGAAGTCAATATCACACTTTGTAGGGTTTCCTGATCGATTAAGTAGAGGAATTCGGGAGTCGCTATTCACATCGCAGGGCGACCATTGGATCAACATTCATTGCTCTTCGTGCGGGAATGTAGGTCGCCAGCAGTGCGACACTGCCCAATACTAGAGAAACACCTCCATAGGTGATCAAGTCGGTTGAGCTGACGTCGTACAGAAAGCGGCTCAAAGCCCGCGTGCCCAGCAGGGCCAGGACAATGCCGAAGCCGAGACCGATCAGCGTGAATTTCATGCCTTGCTTGAAGACCAACCACAGTACTTCACCTTGCTGGGCACCGATCGCTATCCGGATACCGAATTCTTGAGTGCGTTGTCCTACGACAAATGACATGACACCAAAGAGTCCCACTGCGGTCAGCACCAAAGCGAGAATTCCAAAAAGCCCGAACATACCCACGGCTACTTTGGTCGGTAAAAGCGCCACGCTGATAAGGCTGGTCAACGTGCGTGTTTCCAACGGGACGAAGTTTGGATCGATATCCAGCAGTATGCCTCGGGCGGTTGGCAATATATTCAACGGATCGATTGACGAACGTACCAGCAGAGTGGCTCGAGGATTATAGCGTTGGGCGATCGGAAAGTACGCGATTGGGCGGGGCGACTCTCCGAGTTGTTGGTACTTCACGGTTTCCACGACGCCCACGATTTCCGCAAAGGGGCCTTGCTCACCATCTATGCTGAGCCGTCTTCCCAAAACATTCTCTCCCGGCCAATGCTCATCAACAAACGCCTTATTGACGATCGTCACGGGTGATGATTTGGACAGATCCTGATCGTTGAAATCACGCCCCCTCAGGATGGGGATTCCCAGCGTTGCAAATTCACCGTCGGAAATGGTTGATGTATTGATCTGGTGTTTGCCCAAGTCTTTCAGATCAAAAGGCGTTTCACCTTCGATCCAAAGGCCTTTTGAAAAACGATTGAATCCGAATCCCAATGGGACGGCGACATCAAGACTCGCCGCCTCAACCCCCGGCAACTCGCGTATGCGTTCAAGCGCATCGTTGAAAAACGAAGGCCCTGTCATTTCGTCATATCGCATCATTGTAAGGTCCATGGAAATCGCGAGTACCTGTTCGTGTTCGAAGCCCGGGTTCAGTGAATTTGAATTGATGAGACTTCGTTCAAAGAGACCGGCTCCAACCAGGAGCACCATCGAAATCGCGATTTGCGAGATGATCAGGGTATTCCTGAGTTTGGATCCCAGGAAAGATCCTGCGCTGCCGTGGGCATCATCGCTTTTCAGAGCGCCGACCATATCGGTTCCCGTTGTCTGCAACGCTGGGGCGAGCCCAAATACGATGCCCGTCAGAACCGAGGCGAAGAATGTAAACGCAAGCATGCGGCCATCAAGACTGAATACGAGATTCAACGAGAGGTTGAAGGGCAACTGAGGCAGAAGAACGTTGAATAGATCCACAGACAACGCGGCGAGCCAAATACCCAACATGCCTCCCGTCAGAGCCAGCAGCAACGCCTCGATGAGCAGTTGACGTATGAGACGAAAACGGCTCGAACCCAGGGCGAGTTGAATCGCGATTTCTTTGCGGCGCGTGAGCGACTTGACCAGCATCAAGTTGGCTACGTTGGCGCAGACGATCAGCAGAACAAGCCCGACCATGCTCATGATGATTGCCGCAATCCCGAGCAAGATAGGACGACTCTGCGGTGAGTTGATGATTCCCATGGTTTTGATAACCACCGCCTGTTCGTTGGCGTATTGCGGATCAACAGACTTCATCTGCTCCGTGGCGAGATCGAGACGAGCTTGCAGTTGTTCGATATTGACATCGGATTCAAGGCGTCCAACGACCAGTTCGAGCCATCCCACAGAGCGGTTATAAAGCTCATTGCCAACTGAGGGTAAAACCTGGGGTACCATCATCATGGGGACATACAAGTTCGATTCGATCAATGGCATGGCCCCGGCGAACCCCTCGGAGGCCACTCCGATGACTGTGAAGGCGTGTCCATTGATGATTAATATCTGGCCGACAATGCTCGGATCGCCATCGTATTTCGATTGCCAATACTGATGGCTCAGGACGACAACGGGATGATTTCCTTCCACCAGATCGTCGTCCGGCGTGATCAGTCTTCCCAGAACAGCACGAGTGTCGAAGACATTGAAAAAATTGCCGCTGACGACCTGGCCGATGTTCATTTCGAAAACGTCTTGTTGACCTACGCTGAACTGGACGTGGCTGGCTGTGGCCAGATCCTGAAAACCCTCGACCGTGTTTCGATATTCAAGATAATCGGGATACGAAAAGTCTGGATTGGCACTGAGATTACTCGAGTCAATGCGATAGATTTTAACAATTTCGTCCGCGTGCGCGTAGGGGAGCGGTTGGAAAAGAATCGTATTGACTAGACTGAAGATTGCGGTGTTTAGCCCGATGCCGAGGGCGATGGTGAGCACCGTCACGACCACGAATCCGGGACTCTTGAGCAGTCTTCGCACGCCGTATCGCACATCCTGCATGAGTTCTTGTATGAGCATGACAGTCTTTATTCCTTGTTGTGTCTGTCGATCAATGCGAACGCAGTCGTCGCGACAATGATCCATATTGCCGAATCGATTCATCGCCTCCGCCCTCGCCTCGACGGGGGACAATCCTGAGTCGACCAGTTCATCGATCGTCAGTTCGATGTGCAGGTCAATTTCCGTCCTGACATCGCGGCGGATATCCGGCGTGCGACGTAAATACCAGAATGGTTTGCGATCTTGATTCATTGCGTCGAGATTCAGCTCGGCGGCACGTGCACGCCGTGATTATTCGAGATCGAGGGACCGGAATCACGTTGCCTTCAGCAATTGGCTGAACGTCGCGACATAGAAGAACCACTCTTCCGATTCCTGTTTGAGCCGGGCCTTGCCCTTGGTTGTCAGCCGATAAAACTTTGCTCGACGATTGTTCGTCGTGATGCCCCATTTCGACTCGATGTAGCTGCGGGCTTCCAGCCGGTGCAGGGCGGGATAAATGGTTCCCTCCTCGACCAGGAAGGTCTCGTCGCTGATCTTGCGGATCCAGCGCATGATCTCGTGGCCGTGCCGCTGCCCATGCGTGAGCGATTTCAACAGCAGCAGGCTCAACGTGCCCTTGAACAGGTCGAGTTGGTGAATTTTCATCTCGTTTCCTTGGTCGATGGGAATGGGATTGAGCCTTACCATAGTAATACAAGGGAAGCGATCGATCGATGCAGAATCTCCGAAAGTTTGGCCATCTCTTTGTCTCTCGCGACGCAGGCATTCGAGACCCCATCCTTATGGATAGAAACGCCGAAACGGGTGCGGTCGTCGGATCCCCATCAAACGCCGGCGAGTTTGGTATCCGCCACATGCAGGATGCCTTCGGCGGCGCGGAGCGCCTCGAGCGCATCCATTCCCGGGGCGGCATCCAGCTTCAGGACCATCATCGCCACATCCCCCGGTTTCACTTCGGGCTTGCGGCCGATCACCATCTCCGCGATGTTGACCTTGGCGTCGCCAAAAATCTTGCCCACCAGCCCGATCCGCCCCGGCTGGTCGGCGTTGGTGAGCAGGACCATGTGGCCGGCCGGAACCATGTCCAGGGCGTACCCGTCAAGGTTGGTGATTCGGGGCAGGTTGTCGTCGTACACAGCCCCCTCAACCCGGTGCGCCTCGTCATCGTTGCCGACGATCTCGATGGCGAGTCGGTCCTCACCCCGATCACTTGCGATGATCGTTTCACAATTCAAACCTCGTTGCTCCGCGATCATCGTCGAGTTGATCAACGTCACCGGTTGCTCGACATGCTGCTTGAGTATTGAAGTCAGGGCCATTCTCGCAATCGTGTCGGCCTTGTTCGCGAGATGCTCGCCCCGGAGCGTGATTCGCACCGATTTGAGACCCTGCATCTCCGAGGCAGCCCACAACAAGCGAATCATT
>JAPULD010000179.1 GCA_027295365.1 Planctomycetota bacterium | reverse complement strand
TTGCTGGCTCGGCCCGGCGAGGCGATCTACAACGACTCCAACGGGGCCGTCGAGGGGAACAACCCCTTCCAGGCCGCCTGGGTGTCTGATGAAACCCGCGATGCAGAGTTGATTAAGATCGCGCAGCTGGCCAAGGATCGAGGCTTCGAGCCCCCCGATCGGCAGATCGTCTTCGAGGGCAACGTCCCGGCGGATGTGGATCTCAACCATCTGCTCAACAAACTCCTCCAGAGCGAGTCCTGGCCCGAGGAACCAAAATCCGTCATGGCGTGGCTGGGTGATGCCATCGCGATCAAGGATCCGACGTCCGCAGTCTTTCGTAGGCAATCAGGCAGCAACCTGATGGTGGTGGGGCAGCGTGACGAGGCGGCATTGGCCATGCTTGTGATGAGCATCATCGGGATCGCGGCTCAACACGCGCCGGATCGCGCGAAGTTCTACATCATGGATGGCAGCCCTGCTGATTCTCCCGGCGCTGGTTACCTTGCTTCGTTGTCGAACATCCTGCCTCACGAGATCGTCAACGTGGATTGGCGAGAAGTCGAGGACCGATTCGCCGAGATCGGGGCGGAATGCGAACGAAGGCAAGCAGAAGACGACACCACGGCTCCCGCCATCTACCTGATCATCTTCGGTCTGCAGCGATATCGCATGCTGCGCCAGTCGGATGACTTCAGTTTCTCGATGGACGCTGAATCCAAGACCGGCCCCGACAAGCATTTTGCGAACATCCTGCGGGAGGGCCCGGTCTTCGGAATTCACTGCCTGCTCTGGGGTGACACATTGACGAACCTGGAGCGAGTCGTCGATCGTTCCAGCCTGCGGGAAATCGACCATCGGGCGCTGTTCCAGAGGAGCGCACAGGATTCGACGAACCTGATCGACACGCCGGCGGCCTCGAAGATGGGCATGCAGCGTGCGTTGCTCTTCAACGAGGAGCATGGCCAGTCCGAGAAGTTCAGGCCATACGCCTTGCCCCAAGAGCACTGGCTTGAGACCGTCAAGCAGCAACTGGAAAGCCGGTCGCAAACCGTTCAAGAGTCATGAGTGATTGGGAACGATGTCGCGCGAGGCGTGCGTCAACCCGATGACAATTGACATGCTTCGCCCTTTCGGAACGAAGCATGGCCCCGATTGGATTCACCAATACTCGATTGAATTCGTCACTCTGAAATCAGTGCCTTCGATTCCCGTGGCGGCCATGGCCTCGGTTGCGGTGATGGCCGCGGTGATGACTACGACGATGTCCACGCCGATAGCCATATCGCTGATGCGAGTTATGGCCTCGATAGACGGGGTATGAACGCCTGTAATTGTTGTAGATCACGGTGGATGGTGCGTAACCGTAGCTTTGATAGCCGTAGGATCCGCATCCGTAGGAGGGGGCGCGATAGTCGTAGTACCCTCCATATCCGTGACCTCCGAAACCGACTGAAATGCCAAAGCTTGAATATGAGTCGTGGCCACGTGCTTGGGCTGGCGAGGCCGAGAACCCAAGCGTGGCCAGGAGGGTCAATGCGATCAATCCAAAAGTACGATGGTTTGTCTTCATGGTGTGAATCTCCGTCTTCCTTGAAGGAATGTGAGTATTGGGAACGTGCGGATCTCATCGGATTCCGCCAGGTCGCTGCAAAGGACACACTCCACGTCATGCTTGTTCCCTGATCGATGCAGAAACTCCTGGATTGCCATGACGATTCGTGGTGTCCTTGTCAAGGCGTCGGGATTGCATCTGTTAGACTGATTCCATGAAGATGAACGTGCGAGTGGTTGACAACGATGAGGTGGTTGCCCTGCTGTCCATGAACGCATGCATCGATCTCATGGATGATGCGTTCAAGGCGTATTCCAAAGGTGAGTGCGACATCCCCTTGCGTTCGATCATCTGGCTGCCTGACAAGTCGGGGGGGCTCGGCGTGATGCCGGGATATTTCGGGCCTCCAGAGTCTGCCTCGGAAGCCCTCGGTCTCAAGGTCGTCACGGTCTTCCCGAAGAATGAGGGAACGCCTTACGAGTCACATCAGGGGGTTGTGATTCTTTTCGATGTCGAGAATGGCCGGACGCTGACCATTCTGGATGCTTGCGAAATCACGACCATTCGGACCGCCGGGGCCAGCGGAGCCGCCACGAGACTGCTGGCCCGGGAGGAGGCATCCTCCTTGGCCATCCTCGGCACGGGGACGCAGGCTCGGTCGCACCTGGACGCGATGCTGGCCGTCCGCCCGATCAAGGATGTGCGAATCTGGGGGCGGAACACTGACAAGGCGGTCGCGTTCGCAACTCGCGAATCAAAAAGGCTCGGCCTTGACGTAAAACCGGCACCCAAGGCCCGGGAAGCGGTCGAGTGCGCCGACATCATCTGCACCGTGACCGGTTCACGGGAGCCGATTCTCGACGGAGCCTGGATCAAACCCGGGACGCACATCAATGCCGTCGGGGCATGCATTCCCGTGGCCCGGGAGCTTGATACCGAGGCGGTGCGGAATTCGCGTTTGTATGTGGACAGTCGTGAGTCGGCGATCAACGAATCAGGCGATTACCTCATACCGCTCAAGGAAGGCGCGATCCATGAAGATCATATCGTGGGCGAGATCGGTGATCTCCTGACTGGGCGCATCGAGGGGCGACGATCTGCTGAAGAAATCACGCTCTTCAAGTCGCTCGGTCTGGCGATGGAGGACCTGGTGGTGGCGAAATACATTCTTGCCAAAGCGATCAAGACGGAGCAGGGGCACGATGTCATCATCGGAGGATGCAGACGTGACGAGGCTTGAGTCAATCTCACTCGAAGCGATCCAAAACGCCCGGCGGCGAATCGCCGATCTGGCGATCCGAACTCCTCTCGTCAGGCTCAACCTCGAACTCCCGGACACGGAAGTCTATCTCAAGCTCGAAAACCTCCAGCCCATCGGCTCCTTCAAGCTGAGAGGTGCGGCCAACGCCATCCGAAACGCCACACCAGTACAATTGTCCAAAGGCGTCTACACCGCCAGTGCCGGCAACATGGCCCAGGGCGTTGCCTACGTGGCCAGAGCGATGGGCATCAAGTGCAGCGTCATCGTCCCAGAGCAGGCACCCCGCGCGAAGCTCGATGCGATCGAACGACTCGGCGGCGCCATCATTAAAGTGTCGTTTGACGAATGGTGGCAGACCATGCTCGAACACGGTCGAGATGGCATGGATGGTTTCTTCGTTCATCCATTCGGACAGGCGGATGTCGTGGCGGGCAACGGAACGATCGGTCTGGAAATTGTCGAAGATCTTCCCGAGGTGG
>JAPULD010000178.1 GCA_027295365.1 Planctomycetota bacterium | reverse complement strand
CGACGAAGAGGGCGAACCGATCGGCGACGAGATTGTGGTGGAGATCCCCGTCACGCTTGAACTCCAGATTCTGCGTTATCCTGAACTAAATGCCAAGAACAGCCGTGAATTCGACTATGGATTGCTGGGGCTCCTTCCTCTGATCCAGATCACCGAGGTGATGGAAAGCAGCCCGAACCATGATGTGCTCGAGGCAGGGGATTACGTATTAAGGCTCGCGGATGTGGATGGCCCTCCCAACATGCGTTTTCGAAAGATGCTGCAGGAGTCCAAGGGCAAGACCATCGACATGGATGTCTTGCGCGATGGGGAAGTGAAATCCATCCAGGTCCATGTCAATCGCAAAGGACAATTAGGCATATTGATCTCCATGATCAACGAGGAAGCGCTTATTGCGCAGCCAATGAATAGGATTACCCTGGCCCCTCAGGGCAATGAGTCTGGATCGATCGTCTCGACTTCAGTGGCGGACCTCATGCTGATGCCGGGCACAAAGATCAAGGCAATCAACGAACGGACTGTCGATACATGGACGGATCTTTGGGTTGCCTTCCGCGAGGAAACGAACGAGGCATATGCCAAGGGTGAAGGCGTGACGCTGGCCATGCTTGTGACGCACCCGACCCCCCAACACCCGCAAGAAACAATGGATGTGACGCTCAGCGAACAGGATGTCAGGGATCTGCATGATTTGCAATGGCAGAGCGACCTGAACAGTATCGTTTTCGACTCGATCTATACGATCCGGACTGCGGATGGCGATCCCATGAAGGCTCTCGCCATGGGCGTGGAGGAAACGAAAAAGCTGATCATGATGACCTATCTCACGATCGATCGACTGATCCGGAGGACCGTCGGCGTTGAGCAGCTTCGAGGACCCGTGTGCATCATCCACATCGGAGTGAGCATCGTCGATCGTGGATTCATCTACATGCTTTTCTTCCTGGGCATGATCAGCGTCAACCTGGCGGTGATCAACTTCCTGCCTCTTCCGATCGTGGATGGAGGACTTTTCCTCTTTCTCATTTATGAGAAGCTCAAGGGCAAACCCCCCTCCATCGCTTTCCAGAGCGCGGCGACCATCGTGGGCCTGTGCCTGATCGGCACGATCTTCATCGTCACGTTCTACAACGACGTGATGCGATTGATCAGTTGAGCCGGATCGTTCTTCGAGGCGACTTGGATTCACACATCCTGATAGCATGATGGCATGCTGAATGAAAACGAACGACCCGTCGCGATTGTCACCGGGGCCGGATCGGGCATCGGTCGTGCGATCTCGCTGCGACTGGCCGCTGCCGGTCATCGACTTGTCTTGATCGGGCGCACGATGTCAAGACTGGAGGAGACTCAAGGTCTTCTCGAATCCCAGGCGTTGGTGATCTCAGCCGATCTTGGGAAATCTGATCAACCGGCGCGGATCGTCGAGGCAACTCTTGAAGCAGTGGGTCGGGTGGATGTGCTGATCAACAATGCCGCGAGCGGGCCCTACAAGCCTATCGAAGAGACCACTGATACGGATCTGCACGACACGTTCGAGGTCGATCTGTTTGGCCCGATGCGACTGGTGACGAAACTCTGGCCCCACTTCACGGCACAAGGATCAGGCTGCGTGGTCAACATCTCCTCGATGGCGGCTGCGAGTCCTTTCCCGGGACTGTCCGTCTATGCCGCGGCCAAGAGCGGACTGGAAAGCCTCACCCGTTCGATCTTCAACGAGGGAGACCAGCTTGGCATCCGCGCCTACAGCATCGCCCCCGGGGCGGTGGAGACCGACATGCTGAGGGGGATTCTTTCCAAGGATCAATTGCCCACGGAGAACACGCTCGATCCCGACGATGTGGCCAAGGTGGTCGTCGAATGCGTACACGGTGAACGCGAGGCGGATCGGGGCAAGACGATCTTGATGCCCAGTCCATGATTCGAGTGACGATCCCGATGCGCCAGCGCCGGGTCCGTAGTCCACACGATTCAACTATAAAATGACCCGCTCGCTTGCGCTCGGGGCTCGTCCCATATCATGAATTGCTCATGGCTCATGGCTCAGCTTCGCTTCGACATCGCCCGATCGATCTCGCGTCTGGCCTCGCGCTTGGACAGATCCTGGCGTTTGTCGGACTTCCGCTTGCCTATGGCCAACCCGATCATCAACTTGGCGCGGCCCCGGGTGAAGTAGATCTTCAGGGGCACCAGCGTCGTGCCCTTCTGGCGAGTCTTGTCGGCGAGTTTCAGAATCTCCCGCTTGTTGGCCAGCAGGACGCGCGTCCGGGTCGGCTCGTGCTGCCTCGCCGGTCCGGCGGGGGGATATTCCGCGATGTGCACCCCATAAAGCAGGAGCCGGGGGGGATTCTCCTCGGCCCTCACGTAACCCTCGGCAATGCTGGCTTGACCATCCCGCAACGACTTGATCTCGGTGCCGGTCAGCTTCAAGCCACACTCCAGCGTCTCCAGAATGGCGTAGTTATGCCTTGCCTTGCGATTCTCGATCGTGGGCTGGTTGGATTTCGACTTGGATTTGCCCTTGGCGGACATGGAATAACTCGAAAGGTAGACAAACAACTGAAAGTAAGCAAAAAATTCCGGGGGGTACGAAGAGGGGCGACCCTTCGAGGGCCGCCCATCGTTTTTTTTCGGCATTCAATGCCCAGAAGAGGACTCGAACCTCCACGGGATTTTACTCCCACCAGCACCTCAAGCTGGCGCGTCTGCCAATTCCGCCACCTGGGCCGCATTGAGCGAGAAGTATATCCATCGGCACCCGAGTGTCGAGCCTCATCGGGTTTTGACACCCATGAGGTCTGATTTCGCCACGAGGTGGGCTATGATCGCGCATCCCATGGACACAGTACGCCTCAACGAAATCTTCTTTTCGATCCAGGGTGAATCGACCTGGGCCGGCCTGCCTTGCGTCTTCGTTCGCCTGACGGGGTGTCCCCTGCGCTGTCATTATTGCGACACGGAATACGCCTTTCGCGAGGGGAACCCCCGGAAGCTGGAAGACGTGGTC
>JAPULD010000177.1 GCA_027295365.1 Planctomycetota bacterium | reverse complement strand
CGAACCTGTCGAATTCTCTTCCTGACTGGCCTCAAGGGTGGTATTCAAAGATCGTTGGAACCATCCTGATCGCAATCCCGCTCAGACTCATACCCATGGACCTGACGATTCCAGAGCCATCACGATCACATGCACTGCCTTGAGGGTGTCTCGGCTCTTTCAAGCCTGGTTGAAGGAGCGAGATCTTTCGTGCCGAATCTGAATGTCATCGATTTTTCCACGATGTTCATTCCCTCTCACCAAGGGCATCATGCTTCATGACGCAAGTGGAGTGGGACGGCACGACGATGCCTGACGCATGATGGCAACAGGATAATTTCACTTTGTCATCCATGACTTCAACTCACGCGATGTCCTGATTCTCAACCGTCACTCTCGACAAGTGCGTTCCAGATCAGATCGGCCTACTTCACCTGGCCTGGGATTTCGAAGATCATCTCGATACGGTTGCCGGGCGGATGAATGACGACCGCGGTCATGAATGATTTCATGAGCACAAGTCCACGACCGGCTGGAATCTCGACGTTTTCAGATTCCGTCGGGTCGGGCACGGCATCAGGATTGAAACCCTGCCCCTCATCTTCGATTTCAATATGGATTTTTCCCGGGACGATCCGGCAATTCAACTTCACCGTTTTTGACGGGTCGCCCTGGTTCCCATGCTTGAAGGCATTGGAGAGACCCTCCTCAAGCGCAAGCCGAATGCCGAAGCAACACGATGGATCGAAAGCACGCGCCTCGATCGCACCGAGAATCGTCCGTTGTGCCTGTTCGATATCTTCGCGTGCATTCGTCAGCACGAACCGTTGAGCGAACGGCTCCTTGGAGGTAAAACTGCCATTCATGGGTGAAAGCCAAGCTAGATCGTGATCGCTCGGTCTCAGTTAAAACTGGCGATCGCCTCTTCCGATCCGTCGTGGATCTCGAAGAGTTTGTTTAGTTTGGTGATCACGAAAACTTCATAGATCTGGGGGTCGATGTTGGCCAATCGGAGTTGTCCGTTCTTGCCGCGGATCTTGTTGTTGATCGTGATAAGAGTGCCCAAGGCCGCCGAAGAAAGGTGATCGACATTTTCAAAACTGATGAGCAGCTTGGGGCTTTCCTGGGACTCGATGAGCATGCTGATTTCATCGCCGATCTGCTGAATGTTCGCTTCATCCAGAATATTGCGATCGATGAATTCGATCCGGGTGATGCCGTCTTGCTCGGCGACTCGAAGACGTGATCCAGTCGTAGACATTGGCGTGTGACTCCCTGAAATGAGATTGAAATAGAGTATCCCGGTCCCGTCAGGAATGCAACAGACGAGACCTTGAACGAGACACCGAGGGTCTCATTGGTCCGTGCCGAGATTTGGCTCGAATCCCCTCCTGTTTCCGGGAACCAAACCATGAAAAACGCGGCAGGCCATGGCCTGCCGCGTCATACGCTTGAATTGAGAGGCGTGGGCCTTATCGATAGAATGCGCCAAGATCGTCAGCGAGTCCCGGGAAGAGGATATCTTCCTTCTCCTGCTGAATGATGATTTCAGGGCGAATCAGGATCAGAAGCGTCTTTTCTTCCTTTGAGGTCAGCCGATTGGTAAAGAACCGGTTGATGAAAGGGATCTTCGAGAGGATCGGGACGCCTTCTTCAACCTCGATCTCGTTGGTCTGACGCTGACCGCCGAGCAGGATGGTCCCCTTGTCGGGAACCGAAACCGTGGTGCGGATTCGGGAGCCGGTAATCACGGGCAACTCGATCGCTGCGGAGAACGATGAAGAATCCGAACCTTCCGAGCCACCGGCCGCACCACCAAAGTCTGTGGCCGCCGATTCCCGGAATCCTTCAAACTGAGCAAAGTCGAAGATGACGGTCATCGTGACATACCGGCGGTCGGCGGAGATTACGCCCTCGACATCGAGTACGAAACCGTCGTTCAGCACCTGAAGGTTCGGCGTAAAGGCCGCTGCGGCGTCGCCCGTCACGGCCGTCAGACCTGAGACGAAGGATCGCTGGGTGTTGACGGCGATCCAGGATCGCTGCCCGTTGAAGAACGTCAGCCTCGGGGCGGTCATGACCACGCTGCGACGATCGGCTTGTGTCGCCTCGATCATCAGATCAACCTGAATGTCATCCAGGAATGTCAACCCCGTGACGAGTGCCGGTGAGGCGGCGGCCAGGGCGCCGAAGCCAGAAAGCTCAGCGAGTTCCGAGAGGTTATCCAATGAGTTCTGAGTCACGCCAATGGGACTGAATCCACTCGTTTGCCGAATGGGTGCTCCCACTGGTTGTGTTATGTAATCGATTCCCTGCACATTTAGAAATTCCGTTGTGTTAGCGGCCGAAGGCAAGCCGATGATAGAGCCCCAGGGAACTAACGATCCCTGATTGACGACATTCCCCGTTGCGTCGACGCCAAACTGATCGCCAAAGATCAGCGGATCACGCAATTGCCCGCCATCCGTGAAGAAATCACTGAGGTGGGCCGTCGGATCGACATCACGCAACTCGCTGAACATATCGGAATTGGTGTTGAAATACATGTCGAGATCGACGCCGATCTGTTCAAACCAGTCATTGCTGACGGTCAGGAACCGGCCTTCGACGTTGATTTGCAGGGAACTGATCTCGCGAAGCTGAGCAAGTAGATTGTTGATGAGTCGATGATTGTTGGGGGTATTGGTGATAATCAGGTTGCCGTTGAGTTCCTGAATGCTTCCGGTCTCACCGCCGAGATCACGCCATCCCTCAGGATCGACGGTTTCCTGGATGATGCCGACAATCTGATCGACGAGTTCACCGCGGGTCGGTCGGTCCGGGTCATCGGTGGGATCACCGAAGATGCCGCCACTACTGCCACCACCGCCGCCTCCGCCGCCGCCACCGCCACCACCGCCGCCACCACCGCCGCCGCCGCCGCCGCCACCGCCGCCGCCGCTGCTACCGCCTTGATTCAATGCTGAACCAAGATCCATTTCCGGGGCATTGTCGAAGTCGGTGACCTGGAACAACAGGTCGCGAATGTCGTACACGACGATCTCGGTACGCCGACGCAAGGCTTCATCGCTGGAGATGGTCAGGATGCCATCCTGGACCGCGTACTGAGGACGATCGATGTCGTCACCCAATTGCTCCAAGACGCGCTCCAAGGCCGTCGTCGCGTTCACTTCGGCAAGTTGGAGCGTAATCTCGTCATCCTGATTGATGCCGATGAGTTCCAAGGCTCGCCAATCGACGTACATCTGCACGCCGGTCACGTTCTGAATGTAATCCAGAACATTGTCGATGGGATTGTTGGTGAAGTTGACCGGGATGGTGGTCTCGCCCATGCGTTGATACGCCGCACGATCCTCGGGGGTTTCCTGGAAACCGCCGGCCTGGCCACGGCGAATGCTGACCTCGGGCCAGTCTTCGGGATATTCCATGATTCCGGACGTCGAGCGAGGTCCGGGCCCTGAAATATTGGGGCGTGGAACGGTCATCGTACGTTCGTTTTCGAGGGATAGATACGCCAGCGATTCTTCACGACTACGCCGGGCATCGGCGTAATCGCGATAAAAAGAGTTGGCCTTGATCACATCACGCACGGCCAAGGCCGCAGGATTGAATTCATCGAGGAATAAAATCTCGTCGATGACCTGCAAGGCCTCGTGATATTTAAGTTCCTTCTGGAGTTGAAAGACGCGTCGAAAATTCTCATTGATCGCCGATTCGCGTCGTTCCTGCTCCTGTCGCTCTCGCTTGCGAGTCTCAGCCTCGGCTTCCTGTCGCTGACGGTTCGCCAATTGCAGATCAAAGGCCATTCGAGCATCACTGATCTGCTGACGCAAGGCTTCGACCTCGGCGTCCATGGTGTTGTATTCACCATCAGAGAGGAAACGATGTCGCTGCTCGAGACGGATTTGCGCCGTCAAGGCCTCTCGCTGAGCACGGTCGTAATTCTGCTGGTCGAGGAATTCCTTGGCTCGTTGCACCGAGTTGTTGAATTCAACGACGGCTCGTTCATGCTGCACCTGCTGTTCTTCCTGCAGGTTGTCGATCGTCGTTCCCTGATTGAGCATGGTCTGGGCCTCGGCGAGCCCTAACCTTGCCTCTTCATTGTCGGGAAGAAAGCGCAGCGCTTCTCGGTATTTGTCCGCCGCCAGGTTCCATCGTCCCGCCGTCTTGTGATCACGCGCTTCTGCAAGCGCCTGATCACCTCGTTGTCGGGTCTGATCTGGATCCTGTTGGTTTTCGGGGGGATCCTGGGGAAGTGCCCAGGCATTTGTCGTCAACACACCCCCGCCCAAGCCGAGTGTGCCAACAAGTGTCATCATCAACAAACGTCGTTCAGCCAAGAGGTTCATTCATCTCTCCCAATGCGCGCTAAGCCGGGCGTTGGCGATTGCGATATCTGGTTTGATCGAGACGGAATGCAACGTGTGATCCGCTTGCTCTCTACAAAGAGATAAAGCGTGCTCACCCGTTACACCCACAAAGACAAGCCACCAGACTACTTCGGGCGGAATTCTGTTGCAAGCGAGTATCCACAAGGTTCCGGACGCATTCTCAAATCATTTCGATCAATCAGGCGTTCAAGCCGAGTTCCTGATTCATCCCGCGAGCGGTTCGCACCATTGATTCAGTCAAAGGCTGCCTTGTTTTCATCATTTCGATGAAAAGATCGAAAAGATAGGCAGATTCATGGGGTCCGGGAGAAGCTTCCGGATGATATTGCACACTGAACAATGGCTTTGCACGATGGCGGAATCCCGCCACGGTGTTGTCGTTCAAGTGAAGATGGGTAATTTCACAGTCAACAGAATCGAGGGAGTTGATATCAACGCAAAATCCATGATTTTGACTGGTGATTTCAATTTGCCCGGTCAACATCTCTCGAACCGGCTGATTGGCACCTCGGTGGCCGAACTTGAGCTTGTATGTTTTCGCCCCCAGGGCCAAGGCGAGTAATTGATGACCCAAGCAGATTCCGAAGGTCGGAATGGTCCCCGCGATCTCCCGGAGTGTTGAAATTGTCTCTTCCACGGCTTCCGGATCCCCCGGACCATTGGAAATAAATAATCCATCCGGATTCTGTTCTCGAATTTCATCAATTTTTGCATTGAAAGGCATCGATGTCACCCGACATCCACGCTCGACCAGATGCCGATAAATATTGCGTTTTGCACCGCAATCAAGGGTTACGACATGAAATGAAGCCTGATCGTTCGAATAAACTTTGGTTTCACTTTTCCATTCCCCAAGACCTTCGGTCCAGCTTCCAGGATTGTCAGGACTGACATCCGCGGCCAGATTGCTCCCGCTCATCGATTGGCTATTTCGTGCCATCTCGATCAATTCGTTATCGGACCTTTCCGAATCACTGGAAATCACCCCCTTCATGGCTCCGCTGAGTCTCAATTTCCTGACCAAGGCCCTCGTATCGATCCCCTCAATGCCAAGAATGCCGTTTTTAGCCAGCCAGGGCCCCAAATGATCATCAGCCCTGTGATTCGAGTGGAGTCGAGCCAATTCCCGGATGACGAAGCCCCTGACCTGGGGTTTGGCCGATTCCAAATCTTGGATATTCGTTCCATAATTACCGATCTGGGACGCCGTGAGGGTCAAGATCTGGCCTGCATAGCTGGGATCAGTCAAAGCCTCCTGATACCCCGCCATGGCGGTACAAAAAACGACCTCCCCTGAGGTCGAATGTGGTGATTCGCAGGCCCCGAAAGCCTGTCCATGGAACACCGTTCCGTCTTCAAGAGCTAATCTTGCTTGAATCGCAGGTCCGTTCATTGCGACTCATGATAGTCCATTGCATTTTCGAATCTCGGTCATCTACATCTTGAGGACAGGAAATCTATATCAGGAGTAGATCAACTTGTTGAATGCCTTGAATCGAGTGAAAAACTGAAGGCTTGCAATGGTCCAATTGCCCCGGTAAGACTGCGCGTTCAATCACGAAATTACGACGAATGAAAAACATGGACACTCCTGAGAATGCCCCCAACAACCAAAGCGACTTCTGGTCATGTCGTTGTCTCCGCTTCAGCAAGGAAATGATGCTGTTTGTCCTGGTCTCAGGTTTCATCCTGCAAACCTGTCTGGTGTATTCCGACCATTTCGATACGTTGAAACTGACGGAACACCAGTCTCAGGGTCGTCGCATCTGGCACGCCAACAATTGCCAGACCTGTCATCAACTTCATGGATTCGGGGGGTTTCTGGGCCCCGATCTGACCAATGCCACCCAGCGCGTGGAGCGAGCCCAACTCGACAGCCTGTTGACTCAAGGATTGGGTCAGATGCCGGCATTCAAGATGAAGCAGGATGAAATCGACTCAATCTGGGCCTATCTGGAAGCCATGGACGCCACGGGCATTGGCCAGGCGAGGAATCCGAATCTCGACCGGCTTCGTAACGCTGAAGCCTTGGATGAATCAATCGTCACCGCCTCCACCCCCCATGAAGCCTTGCAACTGATGTTGGCTGAATCGGACGATGGACCAGCCGCGTACGGCTATGAACTGTTTCGCATGCGATCATGCCTCGACTGCCACGTTTTCTTTGGCCGATCTTCCGTGGGAGCTCCCGACCTTTCCATCTCAGGAAAGCGTCTGAGCGACGATGAACTCGGCACCGTCCTTCGAATCGGAAGGCTCCCCAAAATGCCCACGCCCCGTCTCGATTACAAAGAGCGTGAGTCTGTCCGCGCCTTCATTCGTTTCATGGCCGACAATCGGACCGAGACGCTCGCCCGCGTGACCCGCAAGAAGCCTTCCTACCTCTTTTCATTACCTTGGTGGGAATACCGTTGAGCCTGATCATCGATGACGACATGAAGACCCGGGAGCTTGCAAGCGACGCGAACGTGAGTCCGCCGACCATCGACCCCTCGCGCCGATATGCCACCTTGACTTTCTTGCGTGGCTCCGTCGTCGCCCTGACGATCGCATTGTCCACGGGTGTACTTGGTGTCCTGTACTACATTCCCGTTGTCGGGGAATGGATGACAAAGCAGGGAATTCAATTCACGGTACTTCGTCCCCTGCATACGACGTTCGCCGCGGTTTTCATCTTCCTGGGGGGCGTGGCGGTCGTCCATCGTTACTTCGAGGATATCGCCGGCCCCATGGGAGCCGGAGAACGCCTTCGGATTCGGCTCCAGGTCATTTTGTGGGCCATCGCAGGCCTCGGCGTGTTCGGCTCACTCCTCGGAGGCGTGTTCTCGGGACGCGAATACATGGGGTTTCACCCGATCTGGTCGATTCCGATCCTGCTGGGCTGGATGCTCTTTGCCTGGAACTTCGTTTTGCATCTGAAATCGAATTTCCTGCGCTGTCCCGTGCACATCTCGATGTGGACCGTGGGCGTGTTCTTTTTCATGTTCACGTTTACCGAGCAACATTACTGGTTGCTGGAGACGGTCTACAACGACCCGATCTTCGACATGCGAATCCAGTGGAAGGCCACCGGAACCCTGGTGGGGAGTTTCAATCTATTTGTCTATGGAAGTCTCTACTACCTGGGCTGCAAGCTGAGTGGCGACGAAAGCTACGCCCACTCAAATCTTGCCTACGCCCTCTTTGCGGTCGGCCTCCTCAACTCCTTCACAAACTTCGGGCATCACACCTATCACCTGCCCCAGAACGATGCGGTCAAGTGGATCAGTTTCGTGATCAGCATGACCGAGATCATCCTGCTGGCCCGCGTGGTCTGGGACATCTCGGCGATGGTGAAAAAGCGGGGCCCCGCGTGCGCCGGAGCGATCGAGCTTTTCATCACGGCCGCGAAATGGTGGACGTGCTTCATGCTTGCATCATCGATCGTGATCTCGATCCCGCCCCTGAACGCCTTGATCCATGGAACACCCGTCATCATGGGCCATGGCATGGGCGCTGAAATCGGTATCGATGGCATGGTGCTGTTCGCCACCTTCTGTTGGCTGATCAAGGAAATGCTCATTCAAAGAAAGACCGATTCGACGATCTTCGAGACACCCCGTCTGCGACGACTCGTCATCGGACTCAACATCGGAGTGGCCCTCCTGGTGGGCTGGCTGACCTTCGCCGGCACGATCATCGGCGTGTGGCGATATGATGATCTTGCCCCACCTCTGTGGCTGAGCAACAGCAATCCTTATTTGATGGTGTTTTTCGGCGCGATTGCCGCCTGGTACCTGGCGAACCTACTCGTCACCTGGCTTCGACTCTTGTTCCCGGGTCGAAGGCTTCAACAAGACCCTGGGGATCACCCCGCCGAGACGTAGCGCACAATGTCTGCCACCGAGCCAAGCAACCAGCCCGAGGTCAAGCCGAACGCCGACGAGGATGCTTCACAGGATAGTGCGCCACTCATGGCCTCCATCGATCCGGAAGTTCTCCTGAAAATCCTCGCGCAACCCGAGGACCAGCCTCATTGTCTCCAGGAGTATTGTCCGCTTTATGAGAGCGTGGCCTGGGATCTCTCCCGGCAATATTGGGATGCCCGTGGCGCCGGGGCCTTCTCCTCGGGCGATGTGCCTTTCATCGTGAACAACGATGGTCGGCTTTCGGCGGATGCCGCCTTGCTCTTCGTCGAACAACTCGAAGCCGCTGAAGCGGATGGATCGCTGGAGCCGGAGTGGTTCGTGCTGGAACTTGGCGCCGGCTCGGGGCTGTTCGCCAAGCAATTTCTCGATGTCCTGCGTCGTGAGTCGGAAACCCGGGGAAGGGATTACTACCAGCGCACGACGTACGTACTCACCGACGGCTC
>JAPULD010000176.1 GCA_027295365.1 Planctomycetota bacterium | reverse complement strand
GCTTCGATGCAGGTAATGCATGGGATCGTCGATCGCGGCGGCGAAACCCGTCCGGGGCAAGTCGCCTTCCGAAGCCTTCTGTGTCTCAAGCACCCAGTTGTAGCGTCCCGGATAACCCGCGGTCAGTTCGTCGCCCCCCTGACCAGACAGCACGACGGTGAGGGATTCGCGGCACAGCTTTGAGAGCGTGCGTTGGGACGTGACCGTGAAATTTCCGAACGGTTCGTCGAAGTACTTGCCCGCGTCCTCGAGATCGGCCAGGAAGTCGCCGTTCGTCATCATGCGAGTTTCCCACCGGCAGCCGTACCGTTGGGCGACCATCTTCGCGAAAGGCAACTCGTTGTGGGATTCGCTCTCGAACCCGATCGAAAACGTGTTGAGCGGGTCGCCCCCCGTCTTTGATTTAGCCGCCATCGCCGTGATCAGGGACGAGTCGATCCCCCCCGAGAGCAGGCATCCCAGTGGTACGTCACTCACCAGGCGGATTCGAACCGCATCGGTGAGCAGTTCATCGAGCTGGTCGATGACGCCCGGTTCGTCGTTGGTGTCGATGTCGATGGGCATGATGTCCCACCAGCGATCGACGCGTCGGGTCCAGTTACGAGCGTTGAGGATCAGCCGATGTCCCGCCGGCAGCTTTTGGATGCCCTTGAAGATGGTGCGGGGTGAGAGGATGTAGCCCCGGGTGAAGAATTCCTCGAGGGCCGTGGCGCTGACATCGAACTTGCGTTGCAGATAGATGAGAATGGCCTTGAGCTCGCTTGCGAAAACAAGCTGCTCGTCGTCGGCGTACCAGTACAGGGGTTTCTGCCCCAGCCGATCGCGTACGAGTAGGAGCATCCGCTCCGCATCATCCCAATGGGCGATGGCGAACATGCCATTGAATCGATCGATTGAGCCTGGCCATTCCTGGTTCAGGGCATGAAAGACCACTTCGGTATCGCACTCCGACGTGAACCTGTCGCCCTCGTCTTCGAATTCCTTGCGAAGATCGCGAAAGTTGTAGATCTCGCCGTTGTAGACCATGGCGAGACGGTTGTCGATGACGATGGGCTGCTGGCCATGGATCAGGTCCAGCACTTTGAGTCGTCGGTGGGCCAAGGCGACCCCATCGCGGATCCAGACCCCCGATTCATCGGGGCCTCGATGCGTGAGCGAGTCTCTTGCGCAAATAACGCGCTTCTCATCAGGTCGCTCAAGACGATCGCGCAGGATGACACCAAAGAGTCCGCACATGGACCGGCATCATCGGCGAAACCATCGCGCTGACGTCAGCTTCGTTACACTTTGGGTATGACCCCCGTCAAGAACCCACCAGAAGCACTTCCAGTTCGCATAGGACATGGGTTTGACCTGCATCGCCTTGAGTCCCTGCCCCCAGATGGCGAAGGCAAGCCCTTCATCCTTGCCGGGGTGACCTTCGAGCATCCCGTCGGGCCGGTGGGGCATTCCGATGGGGATGCGGTTTTTCACGCAGTGACCGATGCCCTGTTGGGGGCGATCGGCGAGCCTGACATCGGTCAGCTCTTTCCCGACACCGATCCGGTCAATGAGGGCCGTGATTCATCGGATTTTCTCCGGGAAGCGTCGCGCCGGATACGTGAGGCTGGTTTTGCGATCGGAAATCTTGATGTCACGGTGGTCTGCGAGCGACCAAAATTAAACCCCATGAAATCGACCATGATCGAGAATCTTGCCCGAGTGCTGGACTGCGATACGAGGCAGGTCAACATCAAAGGCAAGACCCATGAGCAGGTCGATGCCATCGGCGAGGGGCGAGCCGTGGCGGTCCACGTCGTGGTCTTGCTGACGAGTTGTAAGAATTCAGGCCCAGAGATGAAATGAGCATTTGATTCTCGATGGCCAAGAATTGGCGTTCTTGCGATGAGAATCAGATAGATCCCGATTGAGAGTCGATCCGATTTCATTGATCCACACTTTTTTTGTATCGTCTCCTGGCACCATGTCTCGAAGCAGCACGATGAATTCCCGTGAATTGTTTCACTTGAGTCGAGAGTCAAGATGATTCGGCGTTTCTTCAGGTCACAGCTGTTCAAGCCATGTCTTGCGTTTGTTATCGTCGCAGCGGTGTTTATTACGTACTGGATCACCGCCGAGCGGCATGAACGACAATTGTTGCAGCTTGAAACCCGAATCACTTCCGAGCAGATCGCGTTTCGGCTTCAGAACTACATCGCCACCCGAATCAATCTCCTCCAGGGCCTGCGCCAGGAACTGACGACTGGCGCGATCCTCGATAAGAAGCAATTCTCAAGCCATGTCAATGAAGTCATGTCCAATTTCGACGGCTTTCAGGCCATCAATTGGATCGATGCCGAGGGCTACATTCGTTGGATCAACCCCGAAGCGGGCAACGAGTCCGCCCTCAACGCCTTCTTGAGAGAGCATCCGGTGGCCAGCCCACTCCTGAGGCGCGTTGATCGGAGCGGTGAGAGCATCGCCACGCCACCCCTCGACCTGCTGCAGGGGGGAAGAGGATTCGCAACGTACTTCCCAATTCTCGTCAATGGACGTTCCGAAGGCTATATCAATGGCGTCTTTCGCCTTGAACCCATGTTGAAGGCCTCGCTCGGGTCGGACGTGACCGCCAATTTTAATTACATGATCGTGGATGAGGAAAATGAGGTCTTTCGATTCGAAGAGGACGAAGAATACCAGGGCGCGAGTGTACTGGCACCGTATCCCATCCAGGTTTTGAATCGTAATTGGCAGGTCACGCTCCATCCACGTCGCCATCTTCTGGAGTCACACGACACTCCCATCGACGAAGGCATACTGGTCATCGGCTTGCTGATGGCGCTGGGACTGGCTTGGGAATTGTGGCGGCTGGACCACAGCCGGCAATCTCTGCGAGCTCGTACGGATGAACTGCAGGCCAACTATCAGGCCTATCCGGACCTGCAATTTCGCGTCGAGGCGGACGGTACGATTCTCGACTACCACACGAGTCGACTGGAATCCAAGCTGTTCGTTCAACCTCATGAGTTTCTCGGAAAGCGCATGCAGGATGTCTTGCCGGACGTGGTCGGAAAGCAGTTCAGCGACGCCTTTGAAATCGTGGGTCGAGAGCAGAAATCTGTCCACATCGAATACACACTTCCCATCGATGGGAATTTGGATTCCTTCGAAGCGAGAATCGTTCCCTTGCGGGATGCGGAAATGATCGTGATCGCCCGGGACATCACGTCCCGGAAGGACGCCGAGAACCGGCAGCGACTCATGATGGATGAACTGGATCATCGCGTGAAGAACACCTTGGCGTCAATCCTAGCTCTGCACGAGCACACGCGGCAGTCGTCCGAGACGATGGAGGAATACAGCGAACGATTCAGCGCCCGCCTCCTGGCGATGGCCCGGATGCACGAGACATTGGCCCGGAACGAGTGGCATGGCGTGGGGCTTCGTCGCCTCATTCACGACACGATGGATGCGTACTGCAGCGAGAACGAGCATCGGTTCTCGCTCCAGGGTGATGACATCATGCTTCGGCCGGAGGTTTCTTCGGCCATGTGCCTGGCGGTTCACGAACTCACGACCAATGCCGTCAAGTACGGATCACTTTCCAATCCTTCGGGTCGGGTCGATGTTGTTTGGACGATGATCGAAGAGGACCATCGGTTGCAGTTGATCTGGACCGAAAGCGGAGGGCCGATCGTGAAGGCACCCAGTGCCGAGGGTCTGGGATTGACCCTGATCAAGGGGCTCATCGGATCGCAACTCGGGGGGAAGGTCGATCTGGACATTCAACCCTCGGGGCTGGTGGCGACCATGTCGATTCCGCTTGATCGTTATGACTCCTTGGAGTCCTGGAAATCGGAAGTACAGCCGTCAGGAGCGTAAAACGAATTGAGCGTGCCGAACGACTCGCGTTGAATGATCGCTTCGACGTATGATGCCCGCATGACCATACTTCTCTGGCAAAAGGCGGCGTCCTTCGCGGCCCGGGCGCATCGACACCAGTTCCGTCGGGATGGGGTGACGCCTTACGCGGCGCATCCGACCCGGGTGGCGATGATCGTGGCGAGTGAGTTTGGCGTCACTGACGAGATCATTCTTGCCGCGGCATATCTGCACGACGTCATCGAGGATTGCGACGTCGATTACGACGATGTCCATGTGCAATTCGGGATTGAGGTCGCTGACATGGTCGCTTGCCTGAGCAAGGACACCCGGATGATCGAGCCCGATCGCGAAAAGGCGTATCACGAGCAGCTCGCGCATGGCTCATGGCAAGTCAGGTTGATCAAGCTGGCCGATGTCTACGACAATCTGATGGATGCGGAAGGGGAGGCCTCGAAGAAGAAGCTTCTCAATACTGTGCAGAAGGCTCTGGAACTTGCGGCGGGGGAGCCGGGGGTTTCAGAATTGGAGAAAGCCTCGAAAATTGTCTCCGATCAGGCTGCCTTGGTCGAAGAGTCCTTGAAATCTTTTGGGTCCTGATCGGTATCATTGGAAGCAAACCCTCTTGCTCCGTGTCCTTGAAATGGGTCGAACCATGTTGAACCTCATCCATTCCATCCTGATTCCCTTAAGCGTCATGTTGGCATCTTGTGCGAACGAGATCGTGGGAAACAATCAATTGGGGCTCGTCGAGGGTGGGCAGGCAGTTCAGGATTCAGAAGCTGACGAAGCTGGGAAGCCACAGGATCAACAGGCCTTGCCCCTGAAGATCGATCAACTGTTGGATGAGCTTGAAGCAGGCAGCAAGGATCTGGTCGGATTCAAGGCGAAGATCAGCTACCGGAAATACGACGATCTGACGCTCGACACCCAGGTGCGATCGGGCAACATCCTCTATCGCGTCGATCCGGAATCGGGAAACAAGAGTTTCTCGCTCATCTTCGATCGTCTGATCATGAATCAGAGACTCGACGAAAACGTCAAACACTTTGTCTTCGATGGGCGATGGCTGGCGGAGATCGATCAAGAACGCAAGCAGTTCATCAAGCGGGAACTGGTCCCCCCCGGCAAGGTGCTCGACCCCTTGAAGTTGGGGGAAGGCCCGATTCCATTGCCCATCGGACAGACCAAGCAGGATGTGCTCAAACTGTTCACCGTTGAATCCATCGTTCCTCCCCAGGATGAAAAGAAGATGCTCAGCCGTCTGACGCCCGATCGCGTCGATGGCTTGAGATTGATTCCCCGTCCCGGGACGAGGGAAGCCGACCAGTATGACCACATCGATCTGTTCTACGACAAGCAGTCCCGTCTGCCGGTCGGAATCGATGCCGTGGAATTGAATGGGGACACGAAAACGGTTTGGCTTCGCGATCTGGTCAAGAATCCCGAATTCACGCCTCAGATGGTCGGCCGATTCATTCTGACGAATCCCGACCCTTCCAAGTGGAAAATCGACATTCAGCCTTGGCAAGGGCCGAACTGACGCCACTGGATCTCACTTATTTCATATCAATCGTTCGTATCTGTCTCGGGATCCAGGGATGACCCGATATTGGTTATTGCATCCCGCCTGGCTGCGAGGCATAAACTTCTCCTGAGGCTGTATTGTGATTCTTGCTCCATTGGCGTGAGATCGAGCCTCCCCAAGGAGCGACCATGGCCCGTTTTCGACAACGCATTCATCCCGGGTTCCTGGCCACCTTCCTGATGATCGGCGTGACGATCGTCTGGCCAACGCTGGGACTGGCCAGACAAGGACAAAAGCAGCTCGTCCCGGAAAGCTTCATCCTCAATGACGTGGCCAGCAAGGCCATCGGGGCGGAATGGCTAACCGAAGCGGAACGTCGTGAATTGAGGGTCTTTCATGGCGTGTGGGATCGGCGCGACCTGATTCATCCCACTGACCAGGCGTTTATCGCCTTGAACGCCTGGAACTTCGATGATCCATCCCTTTCGAATCCCAAGGTCCCCGTCGAGATTCGAGCTGAAGCCCTCCTGAACAAGGGTGAAGTTCGAGATGCGTTGGCCTTGCTTGAAGACACCCTATCGATCAGGGCGAGCCGTATTCGCGCCGAAGCCTACGAAATGTTGGGGGAGATGGACAAGGCCGAAGACGCGGTGGGCCCGGCGATCGCACTGCTGCTGGCCAAGCAGATTGAAGATCCCGATGAACTCACCGAAGCGGTCAAGGCCATGGTGATTCGCGCCCGGATCCAGGGGCAACCCTCACGAGATTTTCAAACCATGATGAGCCTCCTCGCCAAAGCGGGCCACCAGATCGATCGGCTCTACTGGCCGGCACGGTTGGAAGAAGCCAAGCTCCTGCTCGACAAACACAACACGAGGGTCGCGGTGCAGGTGTTGGCACCGTCACTCCAGCTCAACGTTTGAGCTGGGTCATCGACGTCGGTTGCCGTCGGCCCGTAGCTATTCGCAATACCCCACTTGCCCGAAGCGGTTGCCGGCAGATTTCCGATTACAGGCGT
>JAPULD010000175.1 GCA_027295365.1 Planctomycetota bacterium | reverse complement strand
CGAGGTCCTCAAAAATGAAAAGGTGGCATATGAACAGGGTCGCGTACTTAATCGGAGTGGGGTTGTTGTTCGCTTCGATTTCGGGCCGAGCCTGGGCGGACACGTATGTGATCCACCTGGATCCGGAGCTTGGGGCCACGCCTCAGTCTGGGCGGCTCATCGTGTTCTTCATCACCGAGACCAGCCGATCGTGGACCCGAGCCGAACCCAGGCGGGCTCCATTCTTCAATAAACCCCAGCCCATCGCCTCGGTGCAGGTGGATGAACTCAAGCCGGGCGAGGCTATCCGGATCGAAACGTTCGAGTCGATGGTGCCGATTGATCTGGGTGAATTGGAAGGACCGGTTCGGATTCAAGCCCTGCTGGATATCGATCAGACGGAACGTGGTCACAATCAGGGGCCAGGGAACCTTTATAGCGAGGTTGTGGAAGTCGAATTGACCCGGGGCGATGACGATGTCATCGAGTTGACGCTGGTGAATCGAATCCCGCCCAGGAAGAGGCCTCAATCTGAACATGAGAATCTCGTCTGGGTTGAGTTCAAGAGCGAACTGCTCAGCGATTTTTATGGGCGCGATATCCATCACCGGGCGGGCGTGGCCTTGCCCCTTCCTTATCTCAACAAGGATCACCCCCGGCAAGAGTGGCCCGCCATCTATGTGATCCCGGGTTATGGGGGACGCGAGGGGAGCGCTTCGGATTACGCCTTGATGTTCAGGCAAAAAGGCGTCGAGGACATCGCCCCCATGGGCGTGACCATCGTCCTCGATCCTGAGTCGCCCCTGGGGCATCATGGCTTTGTCGATTCGCCAAATCATGGGCCACGTGGTCAGGCTTTGGTCACTGAACTGATCCCATATCTCGAGAAGAGGTTCAGGCTCGTCGCCCGACCCGAAGCGAGAATCGTGACAGGTCATTCCTCGGGCGGATGGTCGTCGTTGTGGCTGCAATTACGTCGACCAGAAACGTTCGGCGCATGCTGGTCCACGGCTCCCGACCCGGTCGATTTCTCCGCGTTCCAGATGACAGATCTGTACGTTGATGAAAACATCTATGTGAATTCAAATGGTGAGCCGACCCCCTCCATGCGTCGCCTCAGCGGTCCTCGGGGCCAGTCGGAAGTGATGATGACGGTTTGCCAGGAAGGTCTCATGGAATGGGCCCTGCACCCCGAAGGCGGATCAGGCCAGCAATGGGACGCCTGGGAGGCAATGTTCTCACCCCCCGGACCCCCCGGACCCCCCGGATCCCCCCCGGGGAACCCTGATCTTAATTTTCCGGTTGCGATGTTTGATCCGCAAACGGGCAAGATCGACAAGGCGGTTGTCGAACACTGGCGAGCCTTCGACATCACCCACATGGTGGAATCGGATTGGGCGACCTATGGCCCCATCGTCAACGACAATGTGCGGCTGATGTGTGGCGAACAGGATTCGTATTACCTGAACCGGGCGGTGCAGCGATTCAAGGCCATGGTGGAAGCAAAGCGTGAGAATGAAGACGGAGCCGGGTACGTCATGCTCGTGCCTTTCGCCGATCACGGCACCCTGCGAGAATTCGTCTTCCAACGGATCAACGAGGAAATGAGGACGCACCTGCGAAAGCACGGATTACACGACTAGTTTGTTTCTTCTTCATGCCTGTGTGCTGATTTCTTACGAAAGAGAATTCGATGATCGACGAAGCGAAATCAATCTGGGCGGGACTGGAGTTCCGCAAGCCGATGCTGCTGCGGAACATCGAGCCCATGAGCGAAGTGCAGTTGCGCTGGATCCCGGGAGAGGGACGTGCCTCCATCGCCTGGCAACTCTGGCACATCGCGGAAGTCGAGGACAACTGGGCCAGGCAACACATCACCAATGAACCGCTGCATTTTCCGTTTGGCGTGCAGGTCAGAGAGGCGGGGAATTCGGAGTATCCGAGCAAGGAAGCGTTGATCGGCTACCTGCATGACGTTCGGAAACTCTCGCGGGTCAGGTTGGAAGAAGCCAGTCCGGAAGATTTCCTGCGCCAGGTGATCGACAAGGACTACGAGGATCTTAACGTCAGGGGGGTCTGGGCGGGGGTCATCACCAGCTTCGCCTGGCATGCGGGGCAGATCGCCTTGACCGCAAAGCTCTTGCCCGGGACGCCCGTCCAGACGATGCAGTTCGGGTATTGGAAGGACAAGGCCTGGAGGCGTGGTGAATCAGGACTCAAGCCGGATGCTGATCTTTCGGAATTCGATTCGTTTCCCGACGCATGAACGCCGAGCTGAGATTCAAAGCGACGGATCCAATTGATTCTGGCTAAGGGAGAACCACATCGACGTACACGTGCACCTGGCCCGTGGATTGCAGGTCGAAGATCAATGCTTCGCTGGGATGACCCGTGCTGTTTTTCAGAGCCTCACGCAGCCGCACCGTGACGCGATGGGTGCCTGATCGCCGATGGACGTAGATCACCACGGCTTCGTCAGGCAGCCGGGGCGGATTCTCGCGGCGCATGAATGTGTACGTACGACCATCCATCACGGGGGAAATCGAACCCAGCCTGATCGGTTCGCCGATCGATTGATCCTTGTCCTGGACGGTCATCGAATCGAGCCGTCGTCCCGATGAATTTCGCAAGGCGATGAGCATGGGTTCGCCCGCCGCAATTCCACCGGTCAGGGCATCGGATGCGCAGGACGTCATCATCATCGACAGCAGAATCATGATCGTGATGAAGGGTTTCGGGGTGAATCGATGAGTGAACATGGGACGACTCCATGAGGATGCAAACAGGCTCGGGCCTTGGCGAGATACTCATCGCTCAAGTTACCGTCGGAGGCTTGAGAAACATCTCGGGGGTATTCAAGTCATGTTCTGCTGTCGTTTCCATGGAAGCAAACCATGTTCCTAGAACCGGAAGGTTCATCTTCCGAATGATGTGGATTGCAAACGAACGGATCAGGCGTGATCAAGATGGGAATGACCACACCGAAAAACTGAGTGAGTCGATCAATATGACGATCTCAGAGAATCATTGTGTTGTCAGGGGCGAATGCTATGCAGAACGATATTCAGGTTTTTGCGAATGTATGAGAGAGACTCAGGTCGGTTCATTGACGAGAGTCATTGTGCGATGGACAATGCTCCCAAGGAGGGCCTGGATGAAGGAAGTATTGAGTGATTCTCGAAGAAATGCGGGCGTTTGGACCACCAGGCAATCACTCGGTGCACCCTCTGTCCCGGCCTCCCAACTCCCTCTCTGGAAACGCCAGACTCTGATTCCGATCGAGCTCCGATGCGACGGGATGATCGCGCCACGTTCTTGCGCCGTCCCAGGACAGTCCGCCCAAGGGGCAGGTATCCTTGACGATTCCTTCCCGCGTACCGAATCATGACCATCAAACGTAAGCTCATTCTTCTTTCCTGTAGCACCGTGTGCGGAACGGTTTTCGTTTTGATGCTGGTGTCGTCATGGTTGATCACGAATCAGATTCTGGCCACCCATCTGACCCGAATGGAGAAGGCAAGTGAAGTCTTCCGCCGCGAGCTTGAACAGGATCTGGATTCACTCGATTTCGGATTCAAGGCGTTTCAAGCGGATGAATCAACCGTCCGGGCGGTGCTGGACGCCATCCAGCAGAATTCGTTCATTCACGCCTCGGTCCCCGAGCTGTTTGAACTGACCGAGACCCTTGCCCTCGATCAATTCGCCTTCTATTACCCGAAAGAAATCGGAGGTGTGCCGAATGGCGGGGACGTACTGCAACTCTACTCGTCATCCGATGAGCGTGGCGTCGTGAGGGTTGTTGATGATCACCATGTCCTGCATCGCAGGCAACCAGCGCCGAATCGAATCCTGGCCGTGGAGCCCGATCGTACGGTCCCCGAGCAGCCCGAAAACCTGACCGGGTATCGGCTGCACGTGAAGGAGGGCCAGGTGGTCGTGACAAAGTATTTTGAGTATTGGAATCTGACGCCTTCGAATCATGATGGCGGTTTTCCGGCGGGGGCGCGAATCGGAATCTTCCGGTTCGAAAAGCCGATGACCCTCGATCTCAAGGCGCTCGAACACGAAGAGGGGGTCGTGTTCAATCTCTTCACGATCGAAGGACGATCGATCGGCGGGCGTATGCAGCTGGAGCCGGCCTCGGGATCGGAATTGCCGCAACCGCATTCGCGCATCACGCTCAACAATGCCGATGATGAAGCCTACCGGGCTCTGGTCAGTCCACTTGTTCACGATGGCGTGAAACTCGGGCTGCTGACGGCAGGGATTTCCAATCGTACGACGATGATCCGGGTGGGATCGCTCATCGGCGTGCTTGCGTTGACGGCCTTGGTCATCCTGCTCCCCACGGTTGGTCTGGTCCTGCTCTTCGTCGGGAGACTGACGCGACCGATTCACCAACTCACGCTCGTGGCCGCAGATATCACGAAGGATGTCACGCAGAGTCAGCTCAAGGCGACCGAAAGTATCGATCTTGCCGCCGACCGGCTGGATGAATTGGGACTTCTCTCGCGTAGCTTCGAGGTCATGCGAAGCTCAATCCAGGAAAAGATCCGGACCATCGAGAGTCAGAACGAGGCCGTGAAACAGAGTGAAGGCTATTTGCGCGAGGCGCAACACGTTGCGCGTATCGGCAGTTTTGAAGGCGTGCTTCAGGACAATGAACTCTGGTGGTCGGATGAACTCTATATGCTCTTCGGGCTGGATTCGTCCTGCTTCATCCCGACCAAACAGGGCTTTCGTGATTTGCTGCACCCTGATGACCGCGAAGAATACGGTCGTGCGTTGAAAAACACGCTTGAAACCGGGAGTCGGCTGCAGCGGGAATTCCGGGTCAGGCACACGAACGGCCAATGGCGTCAATTTGAGACCATTGCCAACACGACCGTGAACGAACGAGGTGAGGTGCAAGGCTTGCGCGGAACGGTCCAGGACATTTCCGATCGCAAGCACGCTGAATCGGAGCTTCGTCGGTTTGAGTATATTGTGTCCAGCTCGACCGACATGCTGGCGCTGCTTGATCAGGACTTTGTCTATCTGGCCGCCAACGAGGCGTATCTGAATGCCTTCGGGAAGAGTCATGAGGAACTGGTCGGACTATCGGTTCCCGAGATCTTCGGGCAGGAGTTCTTTGATTCGACCATTCGTCACCCGGCCGAGCAATGCATGGCCGGCGAGCCGGTCCGCTACCAGGAATGGTTCAATTTTCCCGCGACCGGACGCCAATACATGGACATCGCCTATTTTCCTTACCTCGATGTCGGTGACGAGATTAAGGGATTCGTGGTGTGCGGTCGAAACATGACGCAGCACAAGAACGCCGAAGAGGCTTTGCTCGCCAACGAAGAGCGGTTCCGCAACTATTTTCAACTGGGACTCGTCGGCATGGCGATCACCAGTCCTTCGAAGGGTTGGCTTCAGGTCAACCATCAGTTGTGTGAAATCCTGGGGTACCCGAAGGAGGAACTCGTTCGACTGTCATGGTTGGAACTGACTCACCCTGACGATCTTGAAGAAGCCCTGGAGTATTTTAACCAGGTCATCTCCGGTGAGACCGAAGGCTACTCCACGGAGAAACGCTATATACGCAAGGACGGGCAGGTCATTCACGCAAGTATCGAGGTCCGTTGTGTACGCAACGAAGATCGGAGCGTCGAATATTTCGTCGTCCTCGTGCAGGACATCACTGAACGCTGGCGGTCGCAGGAGCGAGAAGCCCGGATGCGAATGGAACTGGATCACCGCGTCAAGAATACCATTGCCGCGATCCTTTCGCTGAGTGAGCAGACCGCGGCGACGTCTCACAATGTCAACGACTACAAAGCCCGCCTGAACGGTCGTCTTCGGTCACTGGCCCGGACCCACGAGGACTTGGCCAACTCCAATTGGGCCACCACGGACCTGCTGGGAATCATCACTCGGACCACGGAAAGCTTTGCCGAGGATGGCCGGATCCGAATCGATGGGCCGCCGGTGAAGCTTCCGCCGGAGGCGGCTTCGCCATTTTGCATGGCCATTCATGAACTGGCGACCAACGCCGCCAAGTATGGAGCGTGGTCGGTGCCATCGGGATGTGTGGATATAGGCTGGCGTCAAATCAAAGGCCATCTGGAATTGCATTGGCGTGAAAGTGGGGGGCCCCCCGCGGTCGAGCCAAAGGAACCGGGGGTCGGTACGAGTCTGATCCGGGGATTCCTGAGCTATGAGTTAGGGGGAACAGTCTCGATGAAATACCTCACTGATGGGTTCGAGTGTCACGTCAACCTGCCGATTTCGGAGCCATGATGCTTGAATTCGTTCCATTCATTGCTCTGGGGATCCGTGATTCATCTCGATATAGTTCCGTCGTATCAGGGATGAGAGACCCGGAAAAAAACCATTGCTGTGGAGCGATAATCGCCTGTATACTCCATGGTTACGACTCGAAATAGCCGTTTGAGGCATTTGGAGCCGTATGGGAGATCGATATGGTTTTCGACCGCAGTCCGTCCTCAGGCTCAGGAATGGGTCTTCTAGGCTCAAAATCGCCTCATATAAGCACCTTTATGGTTCTCGTGACCATGATGGTCATGACGATTCTGACCGGGCGATCGGCTTGGGGGCAATGCGCACCTCAGAAAATCATCAATGCCGAGGCCGGTCCGGCGGATCGTTTTGGGTATGCCGTAGCCACGGAAGGGAACACCCTGATCGTGGGCGAGCGATATGGCAATGGCTTGATTGCCAACAGCGGTACGTGTCGCCTCTTCACCCACAACGGAAGCCAATGGCTTGTGGGACAACAACTGGAGGCGATCGATGCGGCGTCGTTTGATGACTTCGGTATTTCCGTGGCTCTCAGTGGTGACGTGATCGTCATCGGCGCGATGTCCAACGATGACAATGGAACCCAATCCGGGGCGGCCTACGTGTTTCGCCGCATCGGCAATGCGTGGAGCCAGGAGCAGAAGCTGCTTCCCCTCGATGGAGCCCCCAATGAATTCTTTGGCGTGTCCGTTTCAGTCAGTGGAAACGTCATCGTGGTCGGAGCCCGGGAAGACGACGACAATGGTTCCCAGTCAGGTTCGGCCTACGTATTCCGATTCGACACGAACACTTCGACCTGGAACCAGGAACAGAAACTGCTCGCCAGCGATGGGGGCACCAACGACGAATTCGGCATTGCCGTGGACATTGACGGCAACGTCATTGTCGTCGGGTCGCATTTTGACGACGACCTCGCCATCGACGCCGGTGCGACCTACGTGTATCGCCACGACGGGGTCGTGTGGAACGAGGAACAGAAGCTCACCGCCTCCGATGGCGACGGGGGCGACCAGTTTGGTCAATCCGTTTCCATCTCCGGCTCCGCCATTCTCGTCGGCGCGTTTCAGGATGACGTGATGGGCACCGATTCAGGTTCGGCCTACATGTTCCGCCATGACGGACTGGGGTGGAACCAGGAGCAGAAGCTTGCCCCGGCCGATGGCGCCGCGGAGGACTGGTATGGCTGGTCCGTCTCGATCGATGGTGCGGCGGCGCTCGTGGGATCGGTGCAGGACGACAGCTTGGCCCTCGATGGCGGAGCGACGTATTACTACGAATACTCGGGGGGAGTCTGGACCATGATCCAGGAACTGTTCGCCTCCGACGGGGCTGACGGCGATTGGTTTGGCTCCGCCGTGGCGATCCGAAACGGGCGAATCCTCATCGGGGCCCGGCGCGATGACGATTTCGGAGTTGATTCGGGCTCGGCCTACACCTTCGTGATCGATCCCAACGACTGCAACACCAATGGCATCCCAGATGCGTGTGACATTCAGGATGGTTTTTCATCGGACTGCAACGGCAATGGCGTTCCAGATGAATGCGACATCTTGATCGAGGACTGCAACACGAACGGGATTCCCGACAGTTGCGAACTCGACACCGATGGCGATGGCGTCATCGACGCTTGCGAAAACTGCATCAACGATCCGAACAAGCTGGAGCCGGGACTGTGCGGCTGCGGGATTGCCGATGACGACGATGACGGCGACGGGACGCCAAACTGCTTCGACCTGTGCCCCGACGATCCGTTGAAGATCGATCCCGGCGCCTGCGGCTGCGGCTTCTCCGACGTCGATACCGATCTCGACGGGGTCGAAGACTGTTTCGACGGTTGTCCGCTCGACCCGCTGAAGATCGACCCCGGCCTGTGCGGGTGCGGTATCGACGATGTGGACACGGATCTTGACGGGACACCCGATTGCCTGGACCTCTGCATCAACGACCCGCTGAAAACCGACCCGGGCGTGTGCGGCTGCGGCATCCCCGACACCGACACCGATGGCGATGGCGTCCCCGACTGCATCGACAATTGCGAGGGCGCGCCCGATATCGATTCGGATGGCGACGGCGTACTCGATTGCGATGATGGTTGTCCCTTCGACGAATTCAAGATCGACCCCGGGTTCTGCGGGTGTGGTTTCCTCGAAACGGACACGGACCTCGACGGGACCCCCGACTGCATCGACCTGTGTCCCAACGATCCGCTGAAGATCGACCCCGAATCCTGCGGCTGCGGCAACCTTGAAACGGACACGGATCTCGACGGCACACCCGATTGCATCGATCTCTGTCCCAACGACCCCCTCAAGATCGTACCGGGCCTGTGCGACTGCGGCGTCTCAGACGTGGATACGGATCTTGACGGCACGCCCGACTGTCTGGATCTCTGCCCCAACGATCCGCTGAAAACCAATCCCGGCATCTGCGGTTGCGGATTCGCCGACGTCGATACCGATCTCGATGGATTCATCGATTGCAATGACAATTGTCCCGCCATCCCCAACCCGGGGCAGGAGGATTGCGATCTCAACGGGATCGGTGATGTCTGCGAGGCCTTCATCAGGGACTGCAACGACAACGGGATCGACGACAATTGTGAAGCCATATGGGGTGGGGGTGGCATCCCCGATCCTTGCGAGGCTCAGGGCGACTCCAATGGTGATGGCGTCGTTGATGTCACCGATCTCCTGGCTCTGCTTGCGGCCTGGGGCCCTTGCCCGATCCCCTGCCCGGCCGACACCGATGGCGATCAGGTCGTCGATGTCAACGACCTTCTTACCTTGCTGGCCAATTGGGGATGAGTTCGCGAATCATGGGCCGTGGGTGGGGTGATGCTGGGGGACTCCACCCTTAAGTGTTCATTGCTCGAATAAAGGCGTGACCGACATCAAGGAATTCCAACGACCCATCGACGTTCTGAACCAAGTGGGTCATCCCCTTCTGGAACACCTCGTAATCGAAGACGGCAAGCACGGCACCCAAACCAGGTGTACCATCTCGACCGGGATCGGGGGGTTGGGTTTAATTAAAGTGCTACACCCAATGACAGGAAGTAATCTCTGTCATCTCGTTCGTTGGGGCAGGAAAAGGGGACAAAATTGCACTGCAGAAAACCTCACGAATTAAGCCTCATTCGGAATCTGGCCATTTCTAAAACTGCTTGTCATGCAGAGTCTGTCAGAAGCGCGGGCGGGCCAGATTGGCCGCCAAACAGAGGTTTTCTATAGGGCAGGACAAAATTGTTTCTTGCCTTTGAGACCGCCAGGCTGGCGACGTCTCCGAACCCCTTGGAATGCGCTTCACCCCTCCGGCCAGAACGCCCCATTGATAACGCGACCTGAGCATACAGCTTCGACAGGTCGATGAATGAAGGTATTGTCCACATTGCGGAGGTGGGAATACTGGTGTGCGTCTTGAACTTGTCGTTGTTAAGAAATCGAATAAGATGGTGCCTCACGGAGGATCGGGGTCGAGAGGCACGACCGGGAGGCCAGGGGAGGCCGGCAATACAAATCGAAGAAACCAGCCGCCGCAGTTCAGTTTCACATTCAATCGAAATATTGTCCGTTTTCAACGATTGATCAGAGACGAATGCACTTGAAAGGAAGAATCATGAGTGAAAATATTCAATCGAATATTGATCGATCGTCACGTCAAGCATTGGTTTGGATCATCTTCGGAACCTTGTCCGTCGGGATCCTTATTGGATTCTTGACCGGCGCGAGTAGAAGTCCGGTCGTCTCATCCGTCCTTCCGTTGATATTCGCTGCCGTCGGAGGATTGGGTGGATTCCACTTTCTACGTTCCGCCGATTCGAAACAACAATTGACTCGTCAGCAGGCCATCTTGCTCGGGCAAGCGGCGACGACACTTGTGCTTGGTTCAATTCTCGGGCTTGCGTATGGCTTGGCACTTCGAAATCCGGATGGCTGGTCGTCCATCTTTCCTCAAAATGAGACGGTTGAATTGCCCCTTGAGGGACTGGATGCCGACGGCAGTCTTGAACTGCTCCACTTGCGCTCACTCATGCAGGGCGTCCATGCCTCACGTTCAGAACAAGCCGCGATCTTGGCCTCTGCCAGAAGCGATGTTGAGCGTATGGAAGGGAGCTATTTTTCGACTCTTATTGAAATGGCAGTTGAATTGATTGCACTGCTTATCGAGACGGGGAATCATCTCGAACTCCAAGAAGAGTCAGAAGATTATTACATGGAGATAAGGAGTGCATACGACAAAGCTTCTGAAATAGAAGGCTCCCTCCTCGGGCTCATACTCGATGACACACTCACGGCGGCCGGGTTCCGTCTCTTGATTCAAGATCTGATCTATGCCGTCGATTGGTATGAAGATCTGCCAGTGGCCACGCAGTGGGTCAATGACACAAAGGGATTTCAAGTGCAGTCAAAATATTATCATCGAATAATACTGTGTATGGGCGATGCGATTCTCGATATGGATACTCCCCATTGGATGGCCAAGGGAAAGCTTGTCGATACTCTCAACAATGAAATGAACGCCATTTCACAGGACAGAGGCAATCGTGGTCCAGCCAACGTCCCAGACGATCTATTTGATGCGGAGTGAAATTATCGACTGGAAAATTCATAACAAATAGCGGTGCCGTGCGTCTTACTTGTAATGGAGAACCCTATGCGCAGCCAGAATCTCGTAATCGCTTTGCTGGTCAGTGTTTGTGCAACCCATCCGTCAGCCGGGTCAGACCCTGAATCGAAGCCGCCTTCTGGAGAAACGATTCTTCCCACGGTTCGCGAGCCAATCGTCTTTCAAAAAATAGATTTTACGATCGAAAATCCACTACTCGTCGAGACCAAGCTCGGTGGCTATTTTGTAACCGATTTCATTTTTTCGACGAATACGACCCCCGAATTCCAAGACTTTCCCGAGTGGAAGATGTACGCCG
>JAPULD010000174.1 GCA_027295365.1 Planctomycetota bacterium | reverse complement strand
AATCCTTGACCGCGTGAAAGACGCCTTCAAAGCCCATGGATTCCAACACCAGACGCCTCAAACCGGGACGGGAAAACGAATCCCTCAACGTCTCGCGGATGTGCTGGAGGACGGTCACCGAATTGGCGTTTACCTCGGATTCCAGTTCCAATTCCTTGGGGTAGCCCATGAAGTTGATGACGTTCAGGAAGCAAGGCAACGCGGAAAAGAAAAACACCCAGGTGTAGTTGTTGCTGAAAAAGACGAAACACGCGGCGAGGATCGCACTGAGGGCCGATCCGATCTTGCTCCACGATCGCGTGTATCCATAGATTTTCGTGCGTTCATCTTCACGTCCATGCAGTCGCAGCCAGGTGAAGATCATCGCCTTGTGCGTGCCGGTGCGAAACGCTTCCCCGATGGCAAAGAAGAACATCGCGACGAAGAACATCCACACCGGTTCGGCAAACCCGAAAATGAGAAAGCTTCCGATGTAGGCGATGAACGAGAGGACCATGCTCTTGCGTCGACCCAACACATCGGCGATCGCTCCCGATGGGATCTCAAATGCGTTGACGACAATCTCGCGGAAGGCGATGAGCAGGCCGATGAGGAAGAAGTCCAGTCCCTTCTCCATAAGCGCGAGATACAGAAACGGCTCGAAGTAGCGCTGGTTCTTCAGAAAGCCATAGAGACTGAAACGAAAGATCATGGGATAGGCACTTGATGAGAAATCGTGAAGGAAGGGGGCGGGGAATACCTGAAGCTTATCCCTGGATGACCCTCCGGGACGTTACCGAGTGGAGGTGAACAAGTTGATCAGGCGGCCTTGGATGGCGTGATGGCTTCCCGGAGGACCATCTCGTCATATTTGGCGAAATCGAGCGTCAGGAATTGTGAAACCATGTCCGCATCCCATTGCGTGCCGGCTCCGTCCCGCAGGATGGAGATCACTTTTTCACGGGGCATCCGGGCTCGGTAGGAGCGATCGGAACTCATCGCGTCGAAGGCATCGGCCACCGCCAACAGACGGCCCAGCAGTGGAATTGATTCACCCTTAAGTCCATGGGGGTAACCGTTCCCATCCCATCGTTCATGGTGATGCAAGACCCCAGGGAGCAGATCCGACATGAGCGGGATGTCCTTGAGGATTTCGTACCCGATCACCGGATGCTGCTTGATCTGATCGAATTCCTCTTTCGTCAGGCTTCCGGCCTTGCAGAGAGTCGTCTCGGGGACGCCGATCTTTCCTACATCGTGCAGAAGGCCGGTGATGTAGACCTCCTCCACCTGTTCGGAACTCATGTTTCTGACTTTCGCCAGTTCTGCGGCAAGGTGCGCCACACGATCGGAGTGACCCCTGGTGTATGGATCCTTGGCGTCGATGGAGGATGAGAGAGCCCTGACGGTTCCCATGTATTGTGATCGCTGAACTTCGAACCGAGCGGAATTCTGGTGAAAGACGCCCAGGAAGTCGCTCGTCGTGTCCATCAACTGTATATCAACGCTGCTGGCGTCGGGGTCGTCGCTGTTTTTCTCGCCGGCGAAGATCGCCCCGATGATCACGCCATCATGGGAGATCGGTTCGACGACGATTTGCGAGCCGCATTGACTGGCCATCGGGCTCGCGTCGGTTTCCAGGATGCTCGTCCAGAGATCGGCCTGCCACTTCGAAATCAATTCCACCGCGAAGCGCGAGAAAGCTTCCTGCTCAATCGGCAG
Source organism: Planctomycetota bacterium (assembly GCA_027295365.1). GTDB lineage: Bacteria > Planctomycetota > Phycisphaerae > Phycisphaerales > SM1A02 > JADFSH01. Next base: position 3,798 of record JAPULD010000174.1, on the reverse strand, counting down.
TTCACCTTCGAAGATCAATTCGTGTTCCAGGCCCGAGAGGGCAAGCGAGGAAGGAATATACTGAATGGCAATCCAGTTGAATTCCAACAGATAGTGCAGTTGGCTACAGACGGAATTGACGAACAGACGAGGCTCGAAGAGGTTGTTCATCGAACGACCGAGCTGATAGAGCGTGCTGATCTCGTCGTAGGTATATGAGAGTTGTTTACTCAGGTCACTCAGCGCCGCTTCGTTCTCGTCCAACGTCGTAAGATCTTGCATCGCCCAATTCAGCATGTGTTGAATATGAACGAGTTGCGAGTGTTGGAATTTCATGAAGGGCTTGAGTTGCGATCGAAAGTCTTCCGGATCAAGATCCGATTCCTGGCTGAAAGTCGTGAATGAAGCCGATCGGGAAAAACCCTCGCACAGGGCCAGCGCGATGACGCACCAGGGGCCATCATTTTGGTCGGGTAAGGGAAGCTTGATCAGCCAGGCTCCCGGCTTCAGGGTAAGGATGGCGGGTTCAGCCTCTTCGCCGTTGCAATAGAGGGCCGCTTCGATGCCATCGCTCAGGCGAGGTGAATCCAGCCAAGGCGGGACGATGCCGATCTCGCCCGGCCTCGATATGATGCGTTGAGATTCATCGCAAGTCCAGGTCGGCAACCCCAGGGCGAAGCATCGGTGGCGCAACTTTCGCAGCGCTGCCGAATCCGTCGTAGGTCGCTCGTGATCACTCATGCCGCGCGATTCTCGGATTCGCCTTGGTGCAAGCCCGGCAACTGTTCATGGATCACACTGATCAATTCGCGAGGGCTGAAGGGCTTCGCCAAAACCTGCTTGATGTTTGTCTTGATCAGTTCCGAAGGGCTGACGCGATGTCCCCGGGACGTCACCATGAGCAGGGGAATGGACGACGTTTCCTCGTTCGCGTTCAGACGCAAGGCGAGATCAAGTCCGGAGCCTCCCGGCATCTGAAAGTCGGTGACAATCAAATCGGGTCGGAGTTCGAGGGCCAGATCGTAGGCCCGCTTGCCGTTGGTGGCCGTGTGCACTTCGTAGCCAGCCTTTTCCAACTTGAACTTGACGACGTAGATGACATGGGGTTCGTCATCGACGATCAAAATGGTACCAATGCTTGGGTTCATCGAAGCTGCCGTTCGGAAGGAGATTGAGAGCGCACAGAGACCGATTTATTCAATCGGCATCCTGGCGGGGCGTCTTAATGCACCCTTGAGGCAACATCCGATATTTATCTCGATTCAAGCATCTTCGATCAGGGTGATCTCAAAAACGTGCTGATTTCACGACCACGGCCATGGGATCGCCTGATTCACGCTCTTCATTGCGGTCCGTGGCCGGCGGGGGGGCGGGGGAGAGAGCCGCGATCTCGCCATACAAAGATGGTGTCATTTCGATGTCCATTGAAGTGAGCGAGTCCTCGAGTTGCTCCAGGTTTCTGGCCCCGATGATGGGCGCGGTGACGGATTCGTGCGCACCGACCCAGGCCACGGCCAAGCTTGCCGGCGAGTAATCCCGGGCTCGGGCGAAGTCGGCAAAATTGCGCGCAACCTCATGGACGGATGGATCGCCATAGCGTTTTTCGTACATTGAATTTTCCACCAACCGACCTTTGTTCTCTCCCGTCGCGTACTTGCCGGTCAGCAAGCCTCCCCCCAGCGGGCTGTAAGGCAGCACCGCGAGGTTCTCGCTGGTGGCCATGGGCAGCAATTCGATCTCCGCGATGCGCTTCACCAGGTTGTACATGGGCTGAATGCAGCAGAATTTCGACCAGCCTTCCCGGTCGGCGAGTCCCAGCGCCTTGGTGACCTGCCAAGCGGCGAAATTCGAGGCTCCCAGATACAGCGCCTTGCCCTGACTCACCAGATCATCCAGCGCACGCAACGATTCGTGCAGGTCGGTCTGTTCATCGAATCGATGGATGAAATACACGTCGATGTACTCGGTGCCGAGTCGTTTGAGGCTTGCCTCGCAGGCGAGATGAAGATGACGCCTTGAGGCTCCACGTGCATTGGGATCTGATTTGTCCGTCGGAAAAAAGGCCTTGGAAGTGATGATGACCTGATCGCGTTCCGGAGCGATGAACTCGCCCAGCAATTCCTCGCTGCGTCCCGAAGCGTAGACGTCGGCGCAATCGAAGAAGTTGAGACCCGCCTCGCGACAGCGATCGTAGAGTTGCCTTGAAACCTCGGGGGAGGCGTCGCCGCCGAATGACATGGTGCCGAAGCACAATGGAGAGACTTTGATGCCGGTCGTGCCGAAATATCGGTGATTCATGAGAACGGGTCCGGGATGGTGGGTGAACAGAAGAAGTCAGGAAGATGATATGATAAGGTCAGACTGACGACACGTAGAGGCCAAGGCACTGGCCAGTAATTTGCAAAGGAGAACTCCATGGGGTCGTTTCGAAAAGCACTTGTTTTCATGGCCAGCCTTTCCCTGATCGGCTGTGCTTCGACGGATCAGAATGAACTCAAGGTTTCCTCATCCGGCGGGATTCAGGGCGATAAAGCCAAGATCCAGCAATCCCTGGAAACCATGGACGAGATGGACGATGCGGCTCGCGAGATCGCCAGATCGAAAATGGATGGCTTGATCGATCAAGGGCTCTACGACCCGGAGAACGTGAATCCGCTCAAGGTGGGAGAGCCGGCTCCCGACTTCGAGCTGATGCCGCTCCGCTTTTACGACTTTGCGATTGGCCAGGGGATCGATCAGACCTCGGCGGGATCGTTGTTTGAAGCTGTGAGTTTGAGCAGCTTCAAGGGCAGTTTGCCGGTGGTGTTGATCTTCGGCAGCTACACGTGACCGCCCTTCAAGGACCAGGCTGGTTCTCTCGACGCGTTGGCAAAGAAGTACGAAGGCAAAGCTCAGTTCCTGGTGATCTACATCAAGGAGGCGCACCCCAGCGACGACTGGGCGAGTCGGGTCAATTCAAAGCTGGGCTACATTCAGGATCCCAAGACGTTTTACGAACGATCGCAAGTCGCCAACACCTGCATGAGCGATCTGAAGATCGACATTCCATGCCTCATCGACGACATGGACAACACCGCGGCCCGGGCCTATCGGGGATGGCCCGACCGAATGTTTATCGTGTCGACCGACGGCCTCATCGCCTACGTCGGCAAGCCGGGACCATTCGGATTCCTGCCCAGCGAGATGGAGGCGGCGTTAAAGGAAGAGTTGAAGAAGTAGTCCGCAGATTTCACGGATTTCGCAGATTTGAGTTTCTTTTTCAAGCCGGCTTCGCCAGCTTGTTTCTCTAAAGAAATAATCTGCTCAATCCGCGAAGTCGGAGCCTGCCCGCCGTGGCGGAGACAAGACTCTTCTCTTCTTATTCGTAGCGCAGCGCGACCATCGGGTCGATCTTCATTGCCCGGCGGGCAGGGATGTAGATCGCCAGCAGCGAGACGCCACCCAAGAGGAGCGCAACGCCGCCGTAGGTTACGAGGTCCGTCGCGTTGGTCTCATAGAGCACGCGAGACAGGACGTTGGTCACGAACAGGGCCAGCACAGTGCCGATGCCGATGCCGATGATCGTGAGCTTGATACCCTGCCTGATGACCAGCCTGAGCACATCACGCTTTTGGGCGCCGATCGCCATGCGGATACCGATTTCCCGAGTGCGTTGACCTACCACGAATGACATGACGCCATACAAGCCGACCGCTGTCAGCACCAGGGCTAGCAGGCCAAAGAGGTCGAACATGCCCGCGCCGAGTTTGACGGGCAGAAACACAATGCTGATCTGACTGCTCAGGGTACGGGTCTCGGTGGGAACGAAGTTGGGATCGA
>JAPULD010000173.1 GCA_027295365.1 Planctomycetota bacterium | reverse complement strand
CACCGGCGATTGTGGGCGATGCGATCTATCTGAGGACCGATTCGTACCTGTATTGCATTGGCGAGACGGACTGATCGACCTTCAATCACAATAGCCGGTTGAATGTGCGTCGTGCGGAAGCACCCGCCTCAGCGAAGCTTGAACTCGAACGGCACCACCACGTGGGACGTGTAGGGGACGCCATCCCGTCGTGCGGGTTGGAATCGACCCTTCCGAGCGGCATCGAGCGCGGCCTTGTCGAGCAGGCGATGCCCACTGCTGGTATGCACTTTTACTTCACCGACTCGTCCATTCGCCAGAACTTGCACCTTCACCAACACGACGCCTTCCTGGCCACGCCTGATACTGCGGCTCGGATAATCAGGACGAGGCAGGTCCTGAGCCTCGGCGCCATTCTCCGCACCAGACTGGACCGGTACGCTGGGAGCCGGTGATTGCGTCTTTGTCTGAGTCGGTTTTGATTGCGTGACGGTTTTCGCGACTGGCGTTCTGATCGGTTTGGTACGTGTCGTCTTCTTCTGTGGCTGCGCAACCTCGTGATTCGTCGTCAATGGTTCGCGCGTCGGAGACGTCGTTATTGGTTGAGCCGACCGCTCGGCATGTTGCGTCTCGAGATAGTCCACCGCCTGAGAAAGTGAACCCAGCAAGACATCGCACAACGAGGGGGGAATCTCATGGACGATCCGAGGTGTCGCATTGGTGTCGTCGATCGACTCAGTCGGCAATTCGGGAAGACTGGTTTCCTCGGGCGTTGGATCGGGAAGCTCAGGACTTTCAATCGGCTCGAGGGGAGTCTGCATCACCTCCTCGTGGGTGGTCACTTCCGTATCCAGCTCGACGCCTGATTCGTCCGGGACGACCTCGGTCAGCTCCGCCTCGACAAGCCTGATCTGAATGGGCTCGCCTCGTGCGTACAGAGGCTCTGCCTGAATCTCGTCATGGGCGGGGCTGGAGGTGATGACGAGGTAGGAGCACGCGAGGATGGCCCCATGAACCACCACGGAACCCACGATCCCGACCGTGAGAGCCGAGATCTTGATGCCACCAAGTTGGAATACTGTTCCGTTGATCATGCCTGGTCAGATTTACTTTACACCGATGGCGATTACCTCGCCTCGGGTCCGCCAATAGATCTTACCCTCGGAAATGGCGGGCGTTGCCATGCATTCCGTGTCCATCGTGTTGACGGCCAGAGACTCGAATTCCTTGCCTATCTTGATGACGTGGATTTCGCCATATTCACTGGTGTAGTAAAGTTTTCCGTCCGCCGCGACGGGGGAGGCGGTGAAGCCCGATTGGCCACTACCGAGCCGATTTCGAAAGTGTTCCTCGCCGGTCTTGGCGTCATAGCAACTGACGATCCCGTCATCCTTGCAGAAATAGATCAGATCGCCATACACGATGGGCGTCTGCATGTAATTGCCTCGATTGGGATACATCCAGGCAATTTGAGGATCTTCCTCGGTTAATTCGATTTCACCCTTCGCCATCACGTCGATGGCGATGCGGGGAGCCATGCGTCCGTGGGCGCTGGTGAGGTAGATCAGATCATGCGCCACGATGGGTGTCGGGACGGGGATGTCGCCCCCGCCGGAAATTTTCCAGAGTTCCGCCCCCGTCTCCAGGTCGTAGCCCCCGATGTGCTTCCATCCGTTGCAGATGACTTGCGATCGTCCTTCTCGCACGTCGATGGTGGGGGTTGACCAGGTGGGCACCTCATTGCGGGACGTGCGCCAAAGTTCACGTCCCGTGGCCAGATCGAGAGCTGTCAAGAAGGAATCTTCCATGATGTCGCATTGCACGATGACCTTGTCCTCGTGGATGATGGGGGAACTGGAGAATCCCCATTCGGCATCCTCCATCACATACCAACTCGAGGTCAGCACGCCAAAATCCTTCGACCACTTCAGGTTGCCCTCGACGTCGTAACAGTACAAACCCTCGGAGGCGAAAAAGGCGAGCACATACTGACCATCCGTGGCGGGAGTCGAGGCGGCGTGGCTTCCCTTGGGATGTCGTTTGACCTTGGGAACCGCCTCGATGGACGTGCGCTCCCAGAGGATCTCGCCACTGTTCTTGTCGAGGCAATACACCTTCATCTGGTGGACGCTGTCATCCTCGACGGAACCGACGCTGCCATAGAGTCCGACCTTGAGTTCGGGTTCCTCGCCTTGCTTGACCGCGGTGGTCACGAACAGTCTGTCGCCCCAGATGACGGGGCTGGAATGGGCGAGCCCCGGGATGGGCGTCTTCCAGAGAACGTTCTCGCCCGTCTCGATGTTCCAGGTCGTGACGGTCGCGTGGCCAAGCGCCACGCCAGAGGCATCACGCCCCCTGAAGGAAGGCCAGTCGTCATCTGAAGCGCCATGGGTGGTGAAAGTCAGGCTGCCGACCAGCAGGATCAGGCCGACGATACCGGAACTCTGGAAAATTCGATGGTTCATGGTGAGTGCTCGATCTACTTTCGTTACTGTCCCGGAGCTTCGTCATTCGTGCCGTTCTGGCTCATCTCGCCAATCGCCACCACATGATGACGCGTTCGGTAATACATCGTACCTTTTGAGATCGCCGGCGTGGCCATGCAGGTCTCGCCCATCGAATTGATGGCGATCACCTCGAAGGTCGGGCCCGCCTTGAGCACGAGGACATCGCCCTCTTCGCTGGTGATAAAGACCTTGCCATCTGCGGCCACGGCGGACGCGGAAAACCCGGTGCCGCCTCCGCCCAGCCTTTCTCGATAGTGCATCGTTCCAGTCTTCGCGTCGAAGCAGGAAAGGATGCCATCATCGCGACAGCAATACAGCTCATCGCCATAGACGATGGGGGTCTGCATGTAGTTGCCATTCTTGAGATTGCTCCAAACCATGAAACCATCATCGGGGTCGTCGGTGATCTCACCCTCCACATCCGGCTTGATGGCGTAGATGGGTTTTTGGCGACCATGCGCGCTGGTGATGAAGATCAGGTCGAAGGCGATGATGGGGGTGGGAACCGGGACATCGCCCCCTCCATGCATCCACCAGAGAGCGTCCCCGGTTTCCAGGTCGTATCCCCCGATGCGTTTGTAGCCATTGCAGATTATTTGCGATCGCCCCTCGCGCACATCGATGCAGGGCGTTCCCCACGTTGAATCTTCATCACGGTCGGTACGCCAGATCTCCTCACCCGTCTTCAGATCGAGCATGGTCAGAAAGGATTGATTCTGGACATCGCATTGAACGATGACGCGATCCTCGTGGATGATGGGCGAGCTTGCGAAGCCCCACTGGTAGTCGGGGGAGCCTGGGGCGGTGGAGTTCAGCACGCCAAGATCGCGTTGCCAGACCTTTTCGCCTTCGATTGTGTAGCAGTACAGCCCTTCGGAGGCGAAGAACACGACCACGAATTCGCCATCGGTCATGGGGGTGGCGTTCGCATGACTCGATTTCGGATGACGCTTCACGCGGGGCATGCCCTCGAAGGCGGTTCGTTCCCAAATGACGTCACCGGTATTGACATCGAGGCAATAGAGCTTGAACTGGTGGTTTCCTTCATCCTCAACGGAATCGCCCGAGCCATAAAGACCCACCTTCAACTCGGATTCACCTTCGCGAATGGCGGTGGCGATGAACATGCGATCACCCCAGATGACGGGGCTGGAGTGGGCCATGCCCGGAATCGGCTTTTTCCAGAGCACGTTGGTGCCTTGGGGGACATCCCATTCCGTGGGCGTGGAGAACCCTTCCGCAATGCCTCGCGCCTCAGGGCCTCGGAATCCGGGCCAGTTCTGGCCACTGGCCTCCCCACTCAAGGTGAGGATGATCGACACCAGCATCATTCGGATCCACATTCTCTTCATGACATCTCTCCAGCAAAATTCTTTTTTATTTCAGTTGGGTTGGTGAATAGTTTACGATCTCAAGTTGCCACTTCGAAACGAATACCGGGATCGATTGACTCTAGTTTTCCTGCAATGAGGTCGCTACGGATCCAGTCACGGCGAATTGCGTGGCCAACCACACCCAGAAAAGACCGTTGGCGATGAGCGCAACCAGAATGGCCAGGGTGAAGCCAAAGGGGAATTGGGAGGTGGAACTGCGGAGCGAGGGGAGGATGGCGACAAGGGCCGCGATGACGCCTACCAGCAGTCCCATCGTGAGCATGAAGACGTGTTCGCGCCGAATGAGAAGACGGATCGAGGGGATCGAATACCCCACGGCTCGCAACAAGGCAAGTTCGGAGCGACGTTCCAGCACGTTCCGCAGGACCACGATCCCCAGGCCCACGCTGCCCAGCAACAGTCCGAGTCCGCCCAGCATCTGGAAGATGGCCAGATACGTGTTCTGGACCGAGTTGTAATCGTTGAGTCGATCTTGGGTGGGCGTCAATTCAAGCCCGACATCCGACAAGGCACGTTGTAAACGTTCCTG
>JAPULD010000172.1 GCA_027295365.1 Planctomycetota bacterium | reverse complement strand
ATCGGTATCGGGCTGATCAGGGTGCCATCCACGGGATTCAAGTGGCCGATCAACGATTAGGAATCGGAGACAAGTCGATTCAGTGATTCGAGTAAGATGGCGAAGGTCGAATCCAATGAATAGTTGGCTACGAGTCGTTTTCTTCCCGCGTTCCCCATCTTCTCTCGTCGCGCTGAGTCGGCGTGCAGAGTCTTGATCGCATCGATCCATTGATCGGGAGACTGGGCCAGATAGCCAATCTGTTCGCCTTCGAGAATGTCGTGATGCACTCCCGAGGCCGAAGCGATGACGGGGAGCCTCGCCGCCATGTATTGGAGGACTTTGAGGCCGCACTTTCCTCGCGTCCAGGGATCATCGGACATGGGAGCCAGGCCGACGTGAGAGGAAGCGATTTCGGTCGCTTCGGTTTCCCGGGTCCAGGGAATTGAGATGGTCTTCAAGCGAGGCGAAGGGAGATCAAAGTCGGCGATGATCTTCAAGCGAAGATTTGAAAAGTCCGAGGCGGCTCTTTCGAGAATCGGTACCAACGTTTCCAGGTATTTTCGGGTGGAGCTGCTGCCGATCCAGACCAGGTCCAGCGTGTCATCGGGCTTCTTTGGTGTGACGTCGTAGATGGCCGGGTCAATCGACGTCGGAGCGGTGATCACGTCGGGGCACGAGGCAAGGCAGGCGTCGGCGAGGTATTGATTGCCCGCCCAGGCGAGATCGCAACGCCCGAGCAGGCCACGAAAATTTCGCATTCGTTGCCCCGAGGGGGTGCCGTTGTCGTTGAGAAATATCGCATCGTCAAGATCGAAGACCAGATGCTTGGCGTATTTTCGAAGCAGATACCGGTACGGGACTGAAAATGTCTTTCTAAGAATCACCACTACATCCGCGTTTGCCACATCCTTGAGCAACGATCTTCGGCCCCCCAGACTCTTCGCCGCGTCTCGATGGATGGGCGTCCATCCCGCTTGCTCAAAACGGGAAAAATAATCCAGGGCCCGGTACCGGGTCGGGGACTTCGTTTCGCCTTTGGAGATAAAAAGGATGCGATGGTTGGGCATATGTATTGGTATAAGGTAGCGTGGCTGCCGGGCGGGGTCAGGTGGCCGAGGCGATCAAAAGGGAGTTGTTGGATGAACACGCCGCGAAATCTCAAGACCGGTTTCCACCTCGTTCTCGTCCTATTCATTTTCGGTGCGTCGTATTGCGGCACCATCGCTTCGGGCCAAAGGCATGGCCCTCGCCTGGAAAACCCGGAAATCGAACGTCTCTTCAAGTTGGTCCGCAAGGCGTATCGAGGCAGCAGGGCCTACGACACAACGGCCTACGTGGAAAAATATTGGCGCGTCCCGGGCAACAAAGGATTCAACCGGTCCATCGAGCGCGTGGAATCGATTCTCAAACGGGTCGGTTACGTGCCTGAGGAAGACTCCCTTCCCGACGACCGTTTGACGTATCGCATCGAACGACGCCCCATGAGACAACCCACCTGGGAGCCGGGATGGGCGAGTCTGACCATCGTCGGAGAGAAAGAACCTCTCTTGACCAGCGAGACGAATCGGCATTTGCTTCTCATGTATTCCCATTCCCTGCCCACCGAAGGCCTGACCGCGAGACTCGTGGACGTCGGGAACGGAACCAAGGAGGAGTTCGAGGCCCTGGACGTGAAAGGGGCGATCGTGCTCGGGGCTCGCGCTTCGTGGTCGCTGCATCGGGAGGCGGTTCTCAAGCGGGAGGCTCTCGGCATTCTGGCCTACGCGATTCCCGATTTCAATCGATCGTTTTCGCATCCCGAAAGCATTCCCTTCAGCGGACTTCCCTATGACGCGGAACGGAAACCTTGGGGAATGAACCTCAACCGACGAGCGTACGAGGATCTCAAGCAACGCCTGGACGAAGGCGATGTCTCGGTGCGAGTCGAGATGCAATCGAGGATCTACGAGTCCGAGGAGCTGACGATCATTGCGCAGATCAAGGGGAGCGTGAAACCCGAGCAGGAATTCGTCTTCTCGGCCCACGTGCAGGAACCCGGAGCGAACGACAACGCTTCGGGCGTTGGTTGTCAGGCGGAGATGGCGCGGGTGGCCGCGATTCTTTTTCGAGACGGAGCGATCGACCCGCAGCGCACGATCACCTTTCTCTGGGGGGATGAGATCACCTCGACCCGAAGGTATGTTCAGGCCGCCCAACCGGGGCAGATCCAGTGGGGGCTCAGCCTCGACATGGTGGGCGAGGACACTTCCAAAACAGGCGGCACCTTCCTGATCGAGAAGATGCCCGATCCCTCGGCGGTCTGGCCCCGGGGCGAAGACAAATTCAGCGAGTGGGGGGGAAGACCCATCACGCTGGACCGGATGAAACCACATTACTTCAACGACTACATCATCTATCGTTGCCTGGATCAGGCCGAGGCGACGGGCTGGGTCGTTAAGACAAACCCGTTCGAGGGAGGCAGCGATCATGTGCCATTTCTGCAAGGCGACATTCCCGCCGTCCTGATGTGGCACTTCACCGACGTGTATTACCACACTGATGGCGATCGCATTGAGAACGTGTCGCCCAAGACCCTGACCAACGTGGGTGTGTCGGCCCTGGTATCGGCGCTGAGCCTGGCGTCGGCGGACAGCAACCTGGCCGAAAAGATCACGATGGAATTGGCCTTAGCTGCGATGTTTCGGATCTTAGCGGAATCCACTCTCACGAGGGCCGCCCTCAGGGATGGCGCGGATCCTAGACAGGAGCGGGCGATCCTCGAAGCCTGGACGCGTTGGTATCGCCAAGCCATCAAGTCGTGCGAAGACATCCCCGTTCACGTCGATGAAGATTGGGAAGCGAAGATTCAAGAAATAGTCGAAATGGTCATGTCGAAACTGGATAAGGAAGTTGAACAGCTGTTTCGAGATCATCCGGAATAGAAAAAGAGCGGATCGTCTGCTCGACAAACGATTGTTGATCATGGGGAAGAATTTCAGCGATGCCTCCAAGTCCGTCGTTGACTCGTTCCCCGATCGATATCATGCTATTTGAGAAGGAATCATCAGTGATCGACAGCCCTCCATTTCGTACGGGGATTTCGGGTCATGAAATATCTGAAGAAGCTAGTCGCGAATCGAATCATCTTGATGGCCTTCTGCATTGCGCTTCTCCTGATGATCCCGACATCCCAGGGGGCCACCGGGCTAACGGACACCGTGGCGAGTCGACCGGAAGTCCTGTTTGCCGATCTGTATGAGGTGTCGGAGAAGCAGTTTCTTGGGCACATGGCGATGCTTGAATTGCAGGAAGACTCGGTCTTCGCCGCTCGGGCCTTGCTGGGGACACTCACGCATGACCTGCTGGAGACTGACCTCGTGCTGCTCGAATTCTGGGACTGGAATGGAGCGAGACCCGCTCGAATCTATCCTCCGGACTCGCAATACGAATCGTCAATCGATCAGATGAAATCAAGGATGATCCAACGAGGGATCGAGCTGAATCGAAAGGCGGTCGATAGGTATTATGATCAATTGGATGAGCTTGAGGGCGGTCATCACGACCAGGTCGAGAAACTGCGTCGGCGTCATCATCGAAGCATGCTCACTCGTTCCAGAAATGCACACGGACTTGAAGGCGTGTCGGTCGATGTCATCGACATCCTGGAGGCCACGCACCTTCGCTTGTATGGACTTCCCTTTGCTGCTGAGGATTTTAAGGCTCCACTCGCTTCGTATGAATCAAGTCTTGAATCCCTGTCTACACTGTTTGACGAGAAGCAAATAGCATCGTGGTGGCGATCATTTGTACGCACTGGTGAAACCCAGGTCGATCAGGAGAAAGAGCAGTCTCGTTGGGTTTTGGAAAATAAGATTCGAGAGGCCAACCGCCGATGCGTCGAGGATCTTGCGAAATCGCTTTCCGGTGAATTCGCCGAAGAGTTCCTGGCCGAAATCCGGGGGCTCATGACGCCTTCGGCGTGGAGTCGGCCCTACTATCGCCGATTCGCCGAGTACGCCTTGCAGAATCCAGAGGTCGAGACCTCGGTGGCGGAATCGATCCGTGAAACATTGCAGGATCTGGACCGCCGCCGCCATAAACTGTCGCAGCGGGTCGAGGAGGCTTACGACGTTCGCCATGCGCCGCAGGTGGCAATCAAGGTCAGGCGACTGATCGCGCAGAGCGAGAACCCGGCTCGGCGCGAGAAAACCGATTCCGAACTGGCCTTGCAAGTGGCTACTCAAAGTCTAAGCCGGCATGATATCGATGGCTTGAAGCGCATTCGGGGGATCCTGGGCCAGAGTTCCAATCAAATGCATGAAGCCTGGCTCGAACAGATTTCACTCGATAACTTGCCGGAAGAGCCGGTCGCGCGAGATCCGTTGCTTGATTATGATGGCAGTCTGCCCAGTGCCGAGTGGAGTGATCTGGAGGACATCCTGAGCCGCGATGTCGGGGGGAGTCCGGAGAAGGCCAAGCTGATTGAATCACGATACGAGTCCTATCGCGAGGCCTTCGGAAAGGCCAAGCACGAACGAGATGCCGAACTCGCCCTGATCCCCTCGCTGGAGGAGGCAGTCAACAATCATGAAGATGAGAATTGCAATGACAAGGTCTCTGAGATCCTGCTTCTGCGTGGTGAAATCTATGCCCAATGGAGCCAGGATGAGGCTCGAGCTGAATCACAGTTCCGTCTTGAGATTCAGGACCTGTTGGGGGAAGAGTTAGGGGCGCAATGGATGGACAGCCTCAGGCGACAACGTCGGGATGCCTTTCTTCCGGTACTGGAATTATTGGCTAATACGGAGCACAGACCACACATCCTGCCTGATCTTGTGAGCCTGGTGGAAGATGCCAAACTCAGTGCCGAAGGAATGATCCTGATTGAGAATTTGATCGGACTTTACGTAACGGA
>JAPULD010000171.1 GCA_027295365.1 Planctomycetota bacterium | reverse complement strand
GCTCTTCCTTGATCCGCGGCACGCCCCAGGTCGAATTGTCGCGTGACATTCGCCAGATGAGTTCTCTCACTTCAAGCGAATCCTTCGGTCGCCCCGTCCGCTTCGGTTTGGAAAGCCATCGCCAGTAGAGACGAAAACCCAGTCGATGCCATTTGATCACGGTGTCCGGCTTGACCAGCACGAGACATGACTGCCAGTCTGGCCAGAGCCGAAAAAGCCACGTCCACAAGATTCGATCTGATATTTTCAGGCGTGGTCGTTTGGCAGAACGCTGAAGGACGGTGAGTTGGTGACGAAGAGCAATATTCTCTAAGAGCAAAGCAGAACGGGGAAGCAGTAGGGAGCGGAGAAAAGCGACGAATAGCTTGAACATTCATCCAGGCTAGGGCATCCGTCTCGGAGGCAACCAATCGGACGTCTCTGTAGAATCAGGAGTACGGAGTTTTCGCGAGGGACAGGTAGTTGTTGAGGTATCCAGTCTATTTGGCTGCATGACCGGATTCACTCAACGCACATTTTTTCAAAATTCCTGTCGGCCGATCGCATTGCATTGCGATTCCCTTTTTGAAGGGTGGATTTTGATCGGTGCTTGGCCGCTTCAGATATGAAAGGCTGAACCTTGCGTTCTCCTGAACCGGGATGACGGGGAACGGGAAATGGATTTGAACTGACTGAGGAAAAAAAGATGGAATCAATCATTGCCCGTCGCGGCTTCATCGTGCGAGGTGTTGTGCTGCTAGTTTGTGTCGTCCTCGGCACCACGCTCCTTTTCAGAGCCACCACGTACAGCGCACCGAACAGTCCGCCGGAAGCAAACTCGGCAATGCCGTCGTATCTCGTTTTCGATCGTCCTGACTGGGATGGCGACCATCAGCGCGATCTGATCCGCTCATACCCCTCGGGTCAAGGTGCAAGTGAGCATGGCGACTCCGGGATTCGCCGGGGTGAGGTTCTCATACACAGCTACTTGAGTTGGGGAAGCAATGTTCAGAAGGAAGTGATCTACCAGTTGCGAGGCCGAAAGCCAGGTGATCATTTCGGATCGAGCGTGCTGTCACCGGGCGACCTCAATTTCGACGGTCTCGATGACCTGATCATCAGCGCCCCGGATCACAAGGAAGCTCGACGACCAAGACCTGGCGAGGACGCCTTGTCGACGTCGACGGGGCAGGTCTACATCATGTACGGACGGCATCCCCAGGCCCAGGACCTCGCCCGGATCGCCCGTGGCAAGAACACCATCCCGATTTCACTCCTCAGGGGGACGGACTATATTCTGGCCAGCCCGAGTCCGATGGAGAACGAACGATTTGGCACCCAACTGGGCCTCGTGACGGATGCGGATGAAGATGGCTGGCCCGACATTCGCATCCGTTCGGAAGTGAGCCAACCGGACGGCTCCATCAGGTACTACACGACCTTCTATTCCGGAAAATCAGGCAAGGCCCTCCGCCGGGTGGGCGGCAAGGGCGAAGAATTGCTTTGGAAGCAAATCCCCGGAGATTTGAATCAGGATGGCGTGGTCGACATCGATGATCTGCTGAATGTCCTGGCCGCCCTGAGCGCGGACGGTGACACGATGCAAGATCCCTGGGTCGATGAAGCGTCAGGCATCGAAGCGTTGACCCTCGGTGATGCCAATGGAGATGGCGTCACCGATATCGACGATCTGCTCGTGACGCTCACGAATTACGATCTTAATCAATTCAAGTTCATGTTTCCCTCGATGCATGGCCGTGACGATTCCGGGATCGAAGGCCAAGCCAGAGGCGGGAGTTGCCCCGAATGTGAATTCTGCCCAAATTACTGCGAATGCATCATCCACGCGCCATTTCCTGGATTTCATTGTTGCTGCGACGGTCAGCTTATGTGTGGCTCGTTCATCAATCCGTGGGAAACATGTGACGGGGGTAACCCAATACCCTGTAACACGGGTTTCTGCTCGATGTCCCTCAGTTGTGACTATGTGCAGGTGGGTGGAACCCCGGTCTATCTGACCCTGGGCTACTCGGCGCCGTCTCCGCCTTGCGGTAAGAAATGGAGGCTGTATTTCAGCCCTCAGATCAGTGTCAAGCAGGGATTGACTCCCATCGTTTCCGGCATGCTTTATAACCTCCCGGCCGGTACGCTCACCATCGAAGGCGTCTCGCCCAGCGCCATTTGCGGCGACGTCCTACTCGAATGGACCGTTTTCAAGTCAGATGGTGTGACCGGGGTGTGCGGAGCCATCGACTCCATGACGTCGTACAAGTTCGACATCGACGTTGACAGCGACAACGACGGCACGGGACTGGCCTATCAGAAGCACGAAGCGATCGGAATGACTCCGCCCGGTCTGATGGTCATGACCGCACTTGAAGACAGCGACGATGATTTAATTGCTCCAGATTACATTCCGGATTTTGCGGATGGCATCGAACGCTGGAGCTCGAGTGAGCCTCAGGATACCTCAGGCGCGTCCTTGGATCCAATGCTGGTCACTGTGACCCCACGATGCTTTCCGATGGAGTTGACCTTCACGTACAACGAATCCGATCCCATAAACCTGCCAGTGTCGCCGCCGGCTGTATTCTCCGATCTGACACCACCGCCGGGAACACTGCGATTGTGGTCGACCGGGGTCGATGGCGATCGTCACTGGTATCCCTTGGGGATCAGTTCGAAAGGCACATACGTCAAATCCGGTACGTCAATTGAAATCTCGCTGTTCGGGTCCCACGTCTACATCGAAGGGATCAATGCCGGGCAGACGACGGTCGATGTTGATCTGACGATCGGTGGGCCTTCGTGCAGCGCCGATGACCAGGTGATCGTGACGGCGTACGATTGTTATCTCGATGTCGATGTCGATTCCGACAACGACGATCTTTACGCTCTTCCCGCTCGTACCCTTGCGGAAGATGCCATCGAAGACGATCCCACCAAACTCGGAAAGTTGATTCCGTTCAATGATGACGACGATGACGGC
>JAPULD010000170.1 GCA_027295365.1 Planctomycetota bacterium | reverse complement strand
GCGATCCCTCGTCCTCCTTTCATTGGTCGGAAGAAGCCCAGGAGCCACGCATGACTGATCGGTCGTCAAAGACCCTGAACCTGGTCATCCCAATCCTTTTCTTCGGATCAGGGCTCACCGCACTCGCCTACCAGGTGATCTGGTTCAAGAGGCTTTCGCATGTCTGGGGAAGCTAAAGCCTGGCGAGAGCTTCGGTAATCGGAGCCTTCTTACTGGGGCTGGGGGTGGGGGCAAGGCTGATCGGTACCCGCGCCGATGCCATGCGAAGACCCTTGCTGGCCTATGGCGTTTTGGAGATCATCATCGCGGGACTCGCGGCGTTGATTCCCTGGGAATTCGAATTGCTGTTCAAACTCTCGGGGGTGCTGTCGAGTCTCTCCGAAACCAGCCCTGCTTTGGCGTACATCCTCAGGCTGCTCATCACCTAAATCGTCATCGGCATTCCCACCACGCTCATGGGGGGCACGCTACCCCTGCTCGTTCGCCAGAGCGCGGCCATGTCCGGTTCCATCGCTCATTCCACGGCATGGCTTTATGTGATCAACACATTCGGGGCGGCGGCGGGTTGTTACTTCACGGGGTTTCATCTCATCCCCCAACTGGGCCTGTGACTGGGCAACTGGATCGCGGTACTCGTCAACATCGTGATTGGCATCGTCGCGTGTGGACTGGGGGCGGATCTGAAACAGCCCACGGCGCAGCTGGCCATGCTGGCGTTGCAGCGAATCCCGGATGAACCGGAAATCATGAGGCATGCATTGGTGTGGAGCCCGCCTCCTTCGGTCGCGGGATTCAGAAGGCAATTCGATCGGTTGTACGACGCGTCACCGGTCGATGCCCTGAGGCTGGGGGAGATCTTCATGGATCAGGGACGGTATCCCGAAGCGACGAGCGTACTTGAATGGATTACGCAAAGGCAGCCGGAACGTTCGAGCACATGGCAGCTACTCGCGCGATGCTATACCCAATTGGGGCGCCATGATGAAGCGCGGTTGGCTCATCAGCGCGCCAACCAATCAGAAGGACTGCCATACTAATCATGAATCCATTTCTTGTGGGATCGGAAGTTCCGGACTTGCCGACTCTGAAATGAACGACGCGATACGACATCGTGATCGGACTGATTGGGGACATCCAGGCCCGCTGTTCACCTGATATGAACGAGATGAACTTGGAATAGAGCGAGAATGCATCGCAAGCCGCGACATCGTCGGGAAAGGCATCCAATGACTTTGGATGCTCCCTCTCAACAAATCCAAACTCCGTCTGACTCGATGCGATCAGCGCCAGCATGATCACGACTCCAGGAATCAGAAAGCCACGTGACATAGCGAGATCTCCAAACAACGAATCACACACCAGTCGACAAGATCAAATCCCTGGCAAACGTCACCTTGACCATAAAACGTAAAGCTGGCTCCCGCAAGGCTTTCGGTAGCGGAACGGGAATGAGCAACCAATGTCAATCGTGATCAAATCACGTTCCACGCACGATTTCATTTTTTTCATTACGATAATCACCGCTCAGTCCGCTCTTTCCATTCTGGGTCTGGAGAGCCCGCCTTGCCGCGCAAATCAAAAACCCCTTTCAAAGTCAAGCAGAGTCAAGCGATTCATCTCGCCGAGATTCAGACGACGGCGCTGGCGAGGAGTCGATCCGCGAAAAGCAAGCAGGCCTTGGACCAGGGCAAGACGATTCCGCGAAACTGGAAAAAGCCTCGCCGAGTCACGCGCTCGACGACGCTCAAGGAACTGGCCATCTGGCTCGATCTCCCAGATGGGCGAGCAGTCAGAGAGGCTGCGGACTCTCGAGAGATCCGGTTGCGTGAAGTCTCGCCTCGACGTTTTTTTGGCTGCATGATGGATGTGGCGCGACTCAACCCACGTTGTCTCAAGGACTCCGCGCCGGAGTGATCAAGCCGGACCGTTCGGTCAGGATTGCTAGGCCGATTCGTCCCGCAGGGCCGGCATGTGAATCTCTTTCACGCAACTGGCCGGCGAGAGCTTCAGGACCGCACGAAGCATTTCGACGATGTCCCCGACCGGGATGGCCTTCGAGTCGTGCTTGTTCAACGCTGCTGCGACGCCTTCCTCGTAGGGCACGTCGTTGGCGATCCAACCCGGGTTGAGGCACGTGATTGGGATGCCTGATTCTCGCAGGATCGGACGCAGGGCGTGGGCCACACCTCGGACGCCGAACTTCGAGGCGGTGTACGCGACCGGCGACGCCCCTTCGTGGTCGAGCCCGCTGATCGAGCCGATGAGAATCAGCTTGCCGAACTCGGCGCGGCGAAGATTTCCCAGGACGGCTCGCACGCAGAGGATCAGGCCCAGGAGATTCGTGTCGATGATCGATTTCAGCTCCGTTGCGTCAATGGACTCAAAATCGGCCCTCGTCCAGTTTGTCTCCCAGATTCCCGCATTGTAGATGCCGACGTCGATCGCCCGATCGCCCAGCCATTCTGTCAAGCGGGTCGGCGCATCGGGTGCGGATAAATCCGCGGCGAGGCAGTGGTAACGCACGCCTTCGTGTTCGTAGTCGCCATTATCGAGTGATCGAGAGACGAGCCAGGCTTCATCGCCCGCCTCGGGCAGGCCTCGGGCCAGGGCGTGTCCGACTCCTCGACTGGCACCCAGGATGAGGTAGGTGGTCATGCGAGAATTGTACCGGTGGAAACGAAACACAGAAAAGAGTCATGATGTTTGCGAATGTCAGAATATCACCTCACGTGGCGCGAATGACGTACGTCTATGTTTACAGTTCTATGCAGAGTTCTTGATGCCGACTCGTATGCCCTGAAAACTCTCCTCTCACTTCCATTTTCGAAGGGACGGTGACATGTCGAATGGCAAGAAATGGCTTTCCTATATGGCGTTCGGCGTACTGTCATTAACCCTACTTGAGTTTCTGGCGCGATTACTCACCACCAACCGAACGATTCGAAACAACATTCTGGCGATCTTCAGCGAGGAGTTCACCAGGATTCGTCAACAGCAATTGGCCACCCCGGGACCATTAGCGGATGCGGCGATGGCCTCCCTGATGACACGGATCCAGCAATACCAAGTCGCCCAGAAAGCGATCGGTGATATCGAGAAGGACAAGAACACGACGTACTCGCTCATGAGCAGCATTTGGACTTCGGGACGAACGCTTATTACTTCCTTGGTTTCTTGACGACTTTCGGAGTGTTTGAATCATGGCCAACCCCGCTCCCGCCAAACTGATGAAGATCATCGACCTGATGGAAAAGGAATTTGGAAAGCTCGACAAGAAAGCGGAAGGGCTCATCAAGAACATGGAGACCCTGGAAAAGCAAGTCAAAGGCTTCCAGGAACCGAGCATCAACCTGAAATCCAAGGGATGGTCCAAGCAGGCCAAGAAGCTCGGAGCCGGCCCGGATCTCATCAAAAAAATAGAGGAGGCGGAGAAAAAAGGCA
>JAPULD010000017.1 GCA_027295365.1 Planctomycetota bacterium | reverse complement strand
GTCCCAAGATGTTGCTGTTTTTCAACCTCGGCCCCCGAATCCAGGAGCAGCATAGCCATCTCAAGATTCCCCCTCCCGAAGACGGGGAACATGAGCAACGGATAATCGTGGGCTCCACGTTCGTGGATTCTGAGCGGATCTTCAGCCAGGAGCTCCCTGGCCCTCCCGATGTCCCCTCGCATCACGACCGTCGGGAGCGAATACGGAGCTCCATTCTCAAGAAGCAGTTCAACCATGGCCTGATTTCCCATATGGGCTCCAGCTTCGACCGCACCCTCTGTCATCGTGGAGACGGAATGGGCGAGTCGAGAATCAAGGCGTATTTCGGCTCGGACAACATCAAGGTTGCGGTGTGACTTGCTGACCACATCTCTCCGCCTTTTGAAAGGCAAGCCTTCCCAATCCGGCGCGCGGTAAGGCTTGCCATTCACGTCGTAGGCTCGTCGCGAAGTCGAATGATCGCGGGGAATACTCTGGTGATCTCGAAGCAATGTTACGATCGAGTGATGGCCCGCGCGTTCGGCCACATCAATTGGTGTGTGTCCCGCCGAATTGCGGGCGTCGAGGTTGGCACCCTTGCGAATCAGCATCTCAACGATTTCATACAAACCGCGTGCTGAAGCGGCGTGCAAAGCGGTGCTTCCTTCAGGCTCCGGCTGATTGGGGTCCGCGCCATTGGACAGCAGTGTGAAGGCCGACATCTCGGCGGGATCGAGTTCAGGAAAATCCAGTGATGCCCTCAAGGGAGATCGAGTCTTGGCCTGTGGCCTGGAAGGGTTGGGTGTGCCTGATTTGGCGTACACTCGCCAGAGTTCACTGCCGGCCCCACCCAGGGCCGAGGCAACCATCGCCGTGCCACCAATTGGATGGTATTCGTTGACGCGAGCCGGATTGGCCAGCGAAAGTTCATTGAAGAGATCCCAATCCAAACCCAGGGCCGCTTCGTGGAGATCGGGTTGGTGCCCCGCTTCGAGGAGCAGGTCTGCAATCTTCAGGTGGCGGTGGAGCATGGCCAGAGCAAAGGCACTTCGGCCCACATCATCTCGGGAAAGTCTCAGTGAAGCGTCATTCCGAAGCATGGCCTGAAAAGCCGCCATGTCCCCATTGATCACCGCGAGGATAAATGCCTTGGTGTCCTCGGAATGAGAAAGAGTGCAGCGCCCCTTTGCCAACAGATTGGCCCCTAACACCCCCGATGGAAGAGCGGCAATTCCAGCCACCGAGAGTGAATTGATTACGAAGGACCGTCGAGAGCTTGAGTTCATGGAAGGCTCCTTTCGGATCAATCTACACCTTAAGGATGCTCAGAGTTGAGCTTGGGGACCTGAGAATTCCCTGAGATTTCCCTGAGACGTCAATAAGACGCCCTGAACAGTGGCTCAATGAGCGCGATTTCAAGGATGAAATGATGAGCACATTCCCTTGAACAAGGAGTTGTTGCGGCGCGCCGCCATCACCCTTGCCGATGAGGACGGCATCGAAGCACTTATCATGCGCAGGCTCAGCCACAAGCTCGGGATCAAGGCGATGTCGCTGTACGACCACGTGGCCAACAAGGATGACATCCTGTATGGCATCGTCGATATCATTGTGAATGAGATCGATGTGCCATCCAGTGGAGCCGACTAGAAGACGGCCATGCGTCAGAGGGCGATACGGCTCTGATTCCGTTCATCCGATATTGGCGGCTGAGTATTTGCACCATACGGGTTAAACGTTCTTGACGGGACATGTTCGCAATCTTCACGTCATTTTCACGACGAACTCTGTACGCGTCCTCTTGAAGTACTCGTCAATTCGTCGTCCGAGGGCATCACTTGCGCTTCTGAATCTTGTGCAGGACCTGCCCCCCTGGGAGAACCAACTCGGATAAACCGTTGCGGCCCTCGCGTATCTGGAACGTGACAGGTTTTGGATACCTATCAGTCGCTTCATCGATGGACTCGAACGAGCCGTTACTGAGGTGCCAGAACCGGGGTGGCCACATGCCTTCTTCTTGGAAGTAGCCACGCAATGTATCCAAATCGTCCCAAAGGAAGAACCGATCGATTGTTCCCTGCTCATAATGCACACGCACCAGCGTGCAAGCGGGATATTTATCCAAATCGGCTCGGCCCGTGCCGACGATCTCGTAGCTTTTGAACTTGCCGGCCCTGGGGCTCAGAATGTCATCTCGCTCCTTGCGTCGAGCGGTGAACGATTCGAGCGATTCATCAAGTTGATAGAGTCCGAATATGAGTGAAGCGTCGCCGTTTTCAAACCAGGCATGCTGCGCCGCATCGAGCGTCCGTGTGAGTGTGTCAACGTCCATGGTTGAGATATTTTCACAAGGAAAAAGAAAACTGTATGAAGCGTGATTCATCGCGGTTGCGATGATCCCTCCGCGCAAGCCCTCGATTTCAATGTGCAACCCCTCGGTGCTCTCGTATGATCCCACGATATCTTCAAGCTGCTCTGATGTCAGAGGCTCGACTTCAGACATGGCCGGATATGGCACGTCCGCCAGCAGGCGTTGGCGCACCTGCCTTAGAATTCTGTACATCGCCGAATTGGTCTCGGCGACCACGTTCGATGCCACGAACATGATGATCCGCGAATCAGGAAGGAGCGCCATGTCGGCACCAATAAAGCCGTTTCCTCCGTCGTGCGCGATCAAACGCTGGCCATTGGGCAGCGTCATCGTGACCCAGCCGTAGCCATAGAACGACACGCCGTCACCGTTCGACTCGTCGGAATGAGGCGCCCAATACTGCGACATCGACGATGCACTCAGGACCTCACCGTCAAACAGCGCCTGTCCCCAGCGGACCATGTCGCGTGAAGTCGAATGGATTCCACCGCAGCCGCGCAAAACCCAATACGGCCCATCATCCGCCATCGGACGCTCAAGCACTGTTCCCCAGCGCTGACCGTTTTCATAGCCCTTGGCGATGCGGGACGGATCGAACTCGGGAAGCAGGTAACCAGTGTCCGCCATGCCTAAAGGCAGGAAGAATTCTCGCCGAAGCCATGACTCGTAGCTCTCGTCTGTCACGATCTCCATCACCGCCGCCAGCAGGCTGTAACCTGCGTTGGAGTAGCGGTGCTGCGAGCCGGGAGCGAACGCAAGCGGCTCAACCATCGCCCGTCGAATAAACTCAC
Source organism: Planctomycetota bacterium (assembly GCA_027295365.1). Taxonomy (GTDB): domain Bacteria; phylum Planctomycetota; class Phycisphaerae; order Phycisphaerales; family SM1A02; genus JADFSH01. The sequence continues at coordinate 2,552 of JAPULD010000017.1, read as the reverse complement.
TCCGATCGATCGGTGAGTGATCGCCTACACCCGAAAGATCCTGAATGCCCGACGTGTGTGTCAATAGATGGTGCAGTGTGATGTCACGCTTGTCCTCATTGACCGAAGTAAAATATTTTGAGATCGGGTCCTTGACGCTGAGCTTGCCTTGCTCTTGCAGCTTTAGGATTGCGGCACCCGTGAACTGCTTTGTAATCGATGCGATCGACGAGACGACCTCGGGAGACCATGCCATGCCCGTCTCACGATCCGCCAAGCCATAGCCGCTGGCGATCTGGTACTGGCCGTCCTCCCAGAATACAAAGCTGCAGGCCATGCCGCGCTGCTCGAGACCATCTAGGTACAGGCGCGTTTCACTCAGGAATTGTTCATTTGATGTGTTCTGGGCGTTTGCTCCCGATACGACCAGTGTGATGGCGGTAGCCAGGACAACTAGACCGGGATTATTCAAAGAGCTCATGTATCTGCTCCAATACGGCGGGGGTTTCTACTGCGTGTATCCACGATGGAAGCCCGTGATTTAGATTGTTGTGCGGGATTGTCCTTTTGGAACAAATGCAGCTGTGATCAAGGCTCTCATCAGCACTGGTACTCACGCGGGGCCAGTTCGCTACTTTTCTATCATAGCCACGCGATAAACCAGCATGAAGCTCGACATTTTGCAATTCCTATAATGAAAGTGTTTGCTTTTGCGACGACGCAGGTTCCGGGTCAGCATTCAAAGCAATCACAATTTTCGGTTTGAGTAGAGGACAATATATCTACCTAATGCTCCAGCGGCCTCATGAATTTCTTCCTGAGACCGCTGGACATGGCATTCAAATTCATGGAACGCCATGATCAATACTTGCTCGCGAGCATTTTCTTGGCTTCGTCCTGGCTCCGCTCCGCATGCCTGTGAATCAAGTCCACTGCTGCCGGTTCGGTGGCGGTTATCCGCAGAGAAGTTCATACAGAATCAATCCCAATGCGAATATATCGGTACGGGCATTTATTTCATCAAGTTCACCCCGATACTGGGCGTACTACATGGTCGCAGCAAACTTGAAACCGTGAGACGACATGACGTTGTCTTCAATACCAGCCTTGGAGCCTCCTTTACAGTTCAAAAGATCTCATGAACGCTTACGCCGTTTCTCTCGTTCCGCTGCCCGCTTCACGTCAAGGAGATTCTGTGCCCAGAAGCCTTCGTACCGGCTCACCCAGCGTTCGTATATCCGACGAATGGGCACCGCATTGAGTTTGTTAACCACATGTCGCCCTTCTTTGCGGGACAACACCAGCTGCGCCTGCTTGAGCTGGTCGAGATGCTTCATCACTCCGAAGCGGCTCAGATGGGGAAATGCCGCGGCGAGTTCACCGGTCGTTTGAGAGCCCTGACGTAAGACATCCAGAATCTCTCGTCGAGTGGGATCAGCCAGGGCTTTCCAGATGATGTCGAGGGCGTCATCCATGACCATTCGCTATGCCAAAAGAAGTGCCACTAGCTTTTCTTCATAAGCCATAGGCGGAGAACTCTCGGATTCCCAGACCGGCGAAGGAACGGGCCTGACGCCCGTTCCTTCCCTGGATCTTAACTCATGCGTGTACCAGTTTCATGCCCAGTGAGCTTCGTACCGTCGCCAACTGCCCAAGGTGGAACAGATCGTGGGCCACAATGGTAAAGGGCAACGCGATGTTATTTGGAGAGAACATCTGCAACGATTCCGGAGTGGGCGTTAGCGATGTCGATTCGTCCAGCGTCTCTGCCCACGAAATCATTCGTTGTCGGGCAGATGTCATCATTGCGACCAACTCCGATTGTGACGGGTAATCCGCAGGATTCCCTGTGAGGGGCGTTCCGCTCCCGAACATAGTTGTGTATTGCTCGGGCAGTATGCACGGCTCACCGGTCACTGTGGATACGCTGTAGTCGTCCATCCATGCGATATGCCCCATGATCCACAACGCATGATTGCCCACCCCGTCGACTCGATGGGCGAGCTGGTTATCGGAAAATGATTCCAGAAGAAAGAAGGTGAAGTTGCGGGACCAGTTCATTCGCTCAACGGCCAGGGCCACGGTGGTGTTTAATTCAGTGACTTTCTGCATGGTCTTTAATACCTTTCAACATAGTTGCCCAGGCTGTGGAGATGCCGGCTCGGTGTTCGGGATCGATTATTCCCACCGCCTGGTGCTTCAGCGTCAAATGGACAATATCATTGTGTTCAGTGATGCGAAACTGCAGGTGCGAGATGACCGGGTTTGACATAAACAGTGGCCCGATGATCTCCAGCAGCTTTCCTCGTTTGATGACCTGCACGTGACCCCAGAGGTGGCCGTTTTCTTCACCCAAATCCCTGTACCAGCGTCCGCCCGGCCACGTCTCCAGCTTTAAAAGCATCGGCTCGCCTGACGGCGTCTCATGTTCGCTTGAAAGTCGGGCGATCAGGGCATCGAAAGATGTCTCGGCGGAAGCCTCAATCTCGATTTCCTGATCAATACTCAGGGTCAGTTCAGTTGTTTCTTCGATCATGACAGGCTCCATGAGGTGTGGATCGTGTTCAAGAAAA
>JAPULD010000169.1 GCA_027295365.1 Planctomycetota bacterium | reverse complement strand
CCCGAGTTCGACGTCGGTGTTGACCTTGCCGGTAATGTTGTCAACCGCATCGTTGACGGACCATCCGGCCGTCGATTCACGATTTACTTCCTTGATCAAATCATTGGGTTTCACGCCGGCGTAGTAGGCCGGTCCCCCCTCGGTGGGATTGACCACCAGGATGTCATTGGTTTCCGTTTCACGAATGATGATGCCCACGCCCACGAAATTGCCCTGGGTGGCCTGCTCGAAGCGACGCAGTTTGTTGGGCCACATGATCTCCGAGAAACGATCGAGCTTGTACATGGCGCCATCGCCGAATTCGCGATAGATCAGTTCGGGCGGAAAATTCAGGGTTTTCTCGTTGGTCTCGAGAATGCGACTGAGCAGTCGACTCAGCGTCCAACTCGTCATGTCGTCGCCATTCTGGCGATCCAGTGTCTGCAATTCCTTGTCGATGAAACCGATCCATTTCCGCACCATGGCCTTGTCATCAAGCGCCGGAAAGGTCTCGCTGAGAGCAGGCGTCGACGCGAGCAGCGACAAAGACTCGAGGCCGCCTTCCAGCAAGGGAAGCCATCGTTCATTTTCGATGTGCTCCACCGCGGCGGTCTTCATCGACCGCTTGAGCATCTTGATATTGATGTCGCGCAGGCGTTCCTGCCAGTCATCAGCCCGGGCTTCGTTGAACTCGTCCAGCGGCTCTTCGCCCAGACGTTCGGCCCGACGGGAGCGATAGTCGTGCATATGCCGCGGTGCGTATTTGGAGAGCATCGAGACACGCCGACTGACCCGCATCAGTTGCTTGTCGTACAGATCGTATTTCTCAAGGAAGTCAGTATCGCTGTACAGGGTTCTGAGGCGATAGATGAGTTCCTGTGCCTCCAGCCACTCACCATTGGCTTCAAGCTCGGGGATCTCCCGTTCGGCCTGGGCGACGATTTCCATGATCATGGAATTCTCGAAGGCGTCGTTGAAATTCTCGCTGAAAGTCTGTGCCTTCACCGCCGCGAGAAGAGCCTGGCTGAGGTTTTCATTGGACTTCTCCTCAAGCAACTCCTTGAGCGCCTCGTTGTGGGCCTCGTCCCGAGTCACAAACGCCTTTCGCTCGTTTTCGCGATTCCGAGTGTCGGTCTGGCGAAAATGTTCAAGCGCGATTTGATCGAAGGATCCATCGGGCATGGCATCGAAACGCACCCTCAGTTGATCGAGTCCCGGAAATTCCGAGTTCTTCGCGGAATCCCAGATTCGCTGAGACCAATCCTGAGTTGAATCCTGAAAGGGAGTGACTGTCGCCGTGGAAAGGGTGGCCACCCCTGAGGCGAGCAGCAAGGCGATCGATGACAAGAATCCATTGGCAAATCGACGGTTGAGGTGAGTCATATTCAAGCTGTTCCTATGGTATCGATTGAGCGGATCAGGTCCCTACCTGCCACTTTGGCCCGTCGTGTTTCCAGGTCGTGAGGTTTTCAGCATCGGCAATCGGCTCCTATGCCTTTCACTCGATTAGGACTGCGGTCATCTTCAAGATTGCCGAGCCGTCAGGGTCCATCAATCTTACCGAACCGACCAAGGTCCGTTTCTCCCCAGTTCAGGTCCGTTTTCGGTTTCAGGTTCCTGGAGATGACCAGCCAAAGGAATCTCAACGGCTGATTCCCCTAACTACCTATACTATTCCTGATGGAATTCGGTTCTCTGATATGTCATCTCGCGAGTTCGCCAGCCGTTCCAACGGAGGTCAAAGGGGCGTGGATCCTCTTCATGACACTCGTGGCTCTTTTGACGGTTTTTGTCATCGCAATCACCTTTCTCGTGATTGGACGCTGGTTTCGAAGAAAACGAATCGCCTCCGTCAAGCCCACTGGAAAGCTCGTTGATCCCTGGAAAGAATCCGCAAAACGGATCAAACCCTTCAATCAGTCTTCGGACGATTCCTGATTGTGGGTGTCTGCAAACTTCGCTTCGAGCGATGTGACTCCCTCATCATCAGGGGCCATCCGTTTCGCATCCTGAAGCCATAGCCAAGCCTCTTCCCGGTCCCCCGCCATCAGAAATGCCTCCGACGCCTTGATGGCGTCTTGCCAACGATCCGCTGCTTCGGGACGGTGACGTGACCGATTCACCCAGACTGCGGCTGTATCCAGAGGTTGATCGATGGCCAAATAGCCCGCCGCCAATTCCTCGGCCACCGCAATCTGAGTCTTCTGCTCGTCAGTGAGCAACAGTAGCATTTCCAGTGATCGCCTTGGCTGACCAGCCCGGTGATGGATCCTTGCCTCCTGGGCGAGTAAACCAATATCAAGGGGATTGATCTGACGGGCGAGCGAGATGAACCTTCTCGCCGCTTCATAATTCTCTCGTTGCAGTTCAATCACGGCCCTCGAAGCGTGCACCATGGGTTGATCCGGATCGATCTCATGGGCACGCAAGAGTTCGGCTTCGGCTTCGTTGTAGCGTCCCGTCTGCATAAGCAACTGAGCCGCGAATACGGGTGGTTGCGGATCCGATGGATCAAGTTCGCCCGCCTTGAGAAAGTGCTGCAACGCCTCTGCAGTTCGTCCGGCACTGAGCGAGATCATTCCAGTACTTTGGTGCAGCCCGGACGATTCGGGATCAAGCACAATGGCCTGCTGATAATGGCCATACGCCTGTAACCAGAGTCGCTTCGCGTCCTCGGCACGTGCCTCGAGTTCCGCCTGCTTGGCCTTCATGGCGATGGTCTGGCCATACATCTCCCAGGCCCTGCCTTCTTTGGGGGCACGCTGGACAAGTACCACGAGAATGGCCAGCGCCTCGTCGAATCTACCACCATTGAAATATTGGTTCGCCGCCATCAAGGCATCATCAATCGATCCGGGATCGTATGAGGGCTGAGCCTCTTGAGCCGACTCAGGGCTGGCTGGCGTATCACCTTCGCTCTGACCGCATCCTCCAGGGGCAAGCAGTAGCGAGAGAAGCCCTAAATAACCGACGAATTGTGCCAATGACCATCGCTGCATGAACCGCGTCTTTTTTCCTCTGGACTATGATGCTCGACTCATGATGACCGCCGAACTACCCAAATCGTACACTCCTCGAAGCGCCGAGGGGGAGATTCTCTCCAAGTGGGACGCCTGCAAAGCGTTCCACGCCACACCGGATGCTCCCGGAGAGCCTTACAGCATCGTCATCCCGCCCCCCAACGTCACCGCGGCGTTGCACCTGGGCCATGCGTTCAACAACACCCTCCAGGATGTCTTGATCCGCTACCACCGTATGAGGGGTTTCAACACCCTCTGGATGCCGGGCACCGATCATGCCGGCATCGCCACCCAGACGGTGGTCGAAAAGCGTTTGCTGATGCAAGGCAAGAAGCGAACGGACTTCACCCGCGATGAGTTCGTGGCCAAGGTCCAGGCCTGGAAGGATGAGTACGAGGCCACGATCATCGAGCAGCTCAAGATGATGGGCTGTTCATGCGACTTTGATCGCACGCGGTTCACGATGGACGACATGTGCGCCAAGGCGGTGCGCGAGGCGTTCTTCCGGCTCTTCAAGGATGGGCTGATCTACCGGGGCAAGAGATTGGTCAATTGGGACCCGGTGTCCATGACCGCGCTTGCCGACGACGAAGTCGAGATGAAGGAAGTGCAAGGGCACATGTGGTATTTGAAATACCCCCTTGAAGATGGCTCGGGATTTGTGACGGTCGCGACGACGCGTCCCGAGACGATGCTGGGCGACACCGCAGTGGCGATGAATCCCAAGGACCCCCGGGCCGAAGGTTTGCGCGGCAAGAAAGTCAGGCTCCCCATCGTCGATCGGGTGATCCCGATCATCGAGGATCCGTTCGTGGTATTGTCCAAGGAGATGGGGGGCGATCCCGCGGATGCCAAGAGCGAGTTCGCGACGGGATTCCTGAAGGTGACGCCTGCGCATGATCCCAACGATTACGAAATCGGTTTGCGGCACAAAGATGTTTTGGGTGATGACTGGCTCATCAACATCCTCGCTCCCGACGCGACTATTTCTGACCAGCATGGGTGGGATGATGTTTCCGACGAGGCAAAACAATTCATCGGCCAGTCGCGTGAAGACGCGCGCAAGGCGGTCGTCAAGTGGTTCAAGTCCAACGATCTCCTGGAAAGTATTCGTGACTATTCGCATAGCGTGGGACACAGCTATCGCTCGCACGTGCCGATCGAGCCTTACCTGAGCGACCAGTGGTATGTGAAGGTGTCGGATGATTCATGGCAAGGTGAAGCGCGGCGGGCGATGTCGGATGAGCAATACGAGGGTAAAAAGCCAGAGCGAAGCAATGGCTCTGCTACTGATAGTGGCACGGGCATCCTGCCCGTGCAAAAAGGAGTCTCTCAGAAACTCAACATCCACTGCCGCAATCTCCCCCACTGGCAAATCGGCGGCAGCACATATTTCATCACATATCGGTGTGAATCAGGTGATCTCGATGATTCTGAAAAACAAATAGCACTCGATGCGATCCGCCATTGGCATGGAGAGCGATGGCACCTGCACCTCGCGACGATCATGCCCGATCACGTGCACCTGATCGTAACGCCGCTGCCAATCGATCAAGACAATTGGCATTCGTTGCCCAAATTGCTCCACAGCGTCAAGAGTTTTTCGGCCAATACCATCAACGAACATCGCAAGACGACTGGCTCGCTCTGGCAAGATGAATATTTCTATCGAATCATCCGAGATGATGATGAGTTCTATGAAAAATGGAACTACATGGTGCAGAATCCAGTGAAGGCTGGGTTGGTTGGGTCGGACGAGGAATATGCATTTACGTTTCGGCCTGGAGATGAAGACTCGCACGGGCAGGATGCCCGTGCCACCAATCTTGGGAGAAATGGCGATGGTGAACTGTCGATCTACCCGGCCCGGTACGCAAAGACGTTTCAGTCGTGGCACGAGAATATTCGCGACTGGTGCATCAGCCGGCAACTCTGGTGGGGGCATCGGATTCCAGTGTGGAGCAAGGTTTATCCAATAAACGAAGAAATGGAAGCAATTGCAATCACGCTCGCCGAGACTTTTCATTACGACGACAAAATCGAACTCAGTGGAAGTGCTGGCCCTGATGAAAAAACGATGCGATTTGATGTGTGTCTAGGCGAGGATTGTGAATCCACGATCACGATGCTCGAAGAATTGGGTTTCGAGCGCGACCCCGACGTCCTCGACACGTGGTTTTCCTCCGGTCTCTGGCCCATGTCCACCATGGGCTGGCCCGACCCGTCGGCCTTCCCCGAAACCGAAGGACTCCTCGACACGTTCAACCCTTCCTCCGTCCTGTGCACGGGACGCGACATCATCACGTTGTGGGTCAGTCGCATGGTGATGTTCAACCGGTACTTCCGGGACGGCACCTTGCCATTCAAGGACGTGTACATCAACCCCATGATCCAGGATGGGCATGGCCAGCGCATGAGCAAGTCGCTGGGCAATGGCGTCGATCCCCGGGACATCATCCACAGCCACGGGGCCGACGCGTTGCGATACGTGATGTGCGAACTCGCCACGAGCACACAGGACGTAAGGCTTCCCGTCGACATGGTCTGTCCCCATTGCGATCACGAGTTTGATCCCAAGCCAACGACCAGCCCCCAAGGATATCGCGTGGCCGCGCCTGAGCAGGTATGCTCCAAGTGCAACAAGACCATGGTCAGCGCGTACGGCGTCGCCACGGGGCTCGCCATGCCAACCGATGAATCCCCCCTGGCTCGCAACGCCTCGCAGAAATTCGACAAGGGGCGCAACTTCGCCAACAAGCTCTGGAACGCAACACGATTTGCGTTGGGCAACATCACGTCGGGCGACATCGAACCCCCACCTCGGGACGAGTGGTCAGAAAAACTTGCCCTGGCTGATCGTTGGATCATCACGCGTCTGCATCGAACGCTGCACACGGTTGAAGATGCGATCAAGAATTACCAGTTCAGCGCCTACGCCGATGCGATGTACGACTTCATCTGGCGCGACTTCTGCGATTGGTACCTTGAAGCGATCAAGCCCACGATCAAGGAAAACCCGATCCAGCAGCACGTGCTCAGGACGATCCTCAACGCCACGCTGAGACTCTTGCATCCGATCTGCCCTTTCGTGACCGAGACGCTCTGGCCCCATGTCCAGGCCTCGGGCCGCGCCGGCCTGGAGGGCATCGAACTGCCCCCCCACGATGTGCTGTCCCTCGCCTCCTGGCCTGACATCGCCTGCAGCGTGGATGACGTCGAGGCTGCGGAAACCTTCGAGAAGGCCCGGAGCCTCACCGAGGCGATTCGCTCAATCAGGGGCGAAAAGAACATCCCGGGAAGGAAAATGATCGGCTTGGAGGTCACGGATTCCATTTTGAAAGTGATCGATGCCGCGGATGGCATGGTCCAGGCTTTGGCGGGGCTTGAATCGGTCAAAGTGTCCGATTCGAAGCAAAAAGACGCGATTCCGATGACTTTTGATGGTGAACACCTGTTCCTGACGGGACTCGTAAACGCCATCAATCCTGAAGAAGAACGGATCCGATTGCAAAAAATCATCGAAGAGAAACAAAAAGCAGTCGCAGGATTCAATCAAAGACTGCAAAATGAGAACTACGTAAAGAAAGCGCCGCCTCATTTGGTTGAAGAAACAAGGCAACAGTTGGCCGAAGCAGAGATAGAACTTGTTCGTGCCACAAAGGCACTCCAAGACCTCGTAGAATAACCCCCCGGAACCCCCCCGGAACCCCCCGCACCCCCCCGGTACCCCCGGGAGTCTCCCGGGGGGGCCCGCGGGGGCCGGCAA
>JAPULD010000168.1 GCA_027295365.1 Planctomycetota bacterium | reverse complement strand
CATGAGATCCCCCAGGAGTCGCTTCATGATTCATGCCTTGAGGGGCCGATACGAGACGGGATCCACGATTGGATGGACTCTCAGACCCCCGACGAGCCGCCTTGCGAATGGCATGCCGACTCTTGGCCGCCGCGGAATTGGTCACGGAGCAGGTATGGACGACTTCCAGATCGGCTTGCCTATTCTCCAAGGCAGGAATCAAACCCCGATCCAGCAGGATCGATTCGAAATCCCGGGCTTCTGCATGATTGACCCGGCAGCCCAGAATTGTCATTCGATAGGTCAACGAGGCCATGGTGTCATGCTAGCGAAATGGACCCTTAAAGTCTGCCCTCCAAGGCCCTTGGGTCGACTCAGAGTCCGGAAACAATCAGACTCTTCTATTTTTCCCTGAATTCGTCTAAGATAGTCCGTTTGCGGTCGTTCCAGGAGTTGGAGAGAACCCGCTTCTCATTACTGAATCTCAACCAGGGAGCTCGGAATTATGGCTCACCCGAAAGCAGCATGGGGCATCGAAATCGGCTCGAACGCGATCAAGGCCATTCGCCTTGAACGGGACGACCAAAACGTTCGTGTGACTGATTTCTGTGTCATCCCCCATAAAAAGGTTCTGACGACGCCAGACCTCGATGAAGACGAGATGATTCGTCTCAGTCTTGGTCAGCTCATCAGCCAGAAAGATCTCGAAGGCGAGCACTTGGTCATGTCCGTCCCAGGGCATTCTGCATTCGCGCGATTTGCCAAGCTGCCCCCTGTGGAGCCAAAGAAGGTCCCGGACATCGTGAAGTTCGAGGCCGTCCAGCAGATTCCCTTTCCCATCGAGGAAGTGGAATGGGACTACCAGACATTCACGTCCGAGGAATCGCCAGAGATCGAAGTGGGCATCTTTGCCATCACGCGAGATCGTGTGCAGCAAAGGCTCAGTCTTTACAGCGAACTGGGGTTGACCCCCGAAGCGATGACGCTCAGCCCGGTCTCGGTCTACAACGCCATGGCCTATGACCTGAACCTTCAAGAGTATGAAGGTCCGGTCGTCTTTCTGGACATCGGGACCCGGGCCACGGACGTGATCGTCGCCGAGGAAGGGCGTTGCTGGATCCGGACCTTCCCGCTGGGCGGCACGCATTTCACCGAGGCGATCGCCAGCGCATTCAAGCTGAGTTATTCCAAGGCGGAAAAACTCAAACGGGAAGCCGCGAGCAGTAAGTACGCCAAGCAGATCATGCAATCGATGCGTCCCGTCTTCAGCGATCTGTTGCAGGATCTTCAGCGATCAATCGGGTATTACCAGAGCTTGCATCGTGAGAGCGAACTCAAGACGCTCGTCGGATTGGGCAGCACGTTCAAGATCCCCGGGCTGCGAAAATTCATCGGTCAACAACTTCAGATCGACACCATTCGCCTGGATGAATTCAAGAAGATCGCGGTCACTGGTCGCGAAGCCACTTCCTTTGCCGAGAACACCGTCAACATGGCCTCAGCCTACGGTTGTGCCCTGCAAGGCGTGGGGATGGGCGATATCGTCGCAAACCTCGTACCGGTCAAGGCCCTCCGGGAGCAGGTCTGGCATGCCAAGACCAAGTGGTTCGCGGCGGCGGCCGCCGTGATGGTGCTGGGCGCGGGCATGACCTTCTTCAGGCCCATCGCCGACCGAGGGGCTTTGGAGGCGGCGGTCCCGACCGTCGTCAACGATGTTCTGTCCCGAGGCAAGAACCTCAAGAACGAATATGAAACGTTGAAGACCAAGAGCAACATCGGATTCACCACGCAAAATATGACCGGTCTGCTCGAATACCGAGATGTCTGGCCTTTCCTCGTCAATGATTCCGCGCTGGCCCTGGCGTCTTCGGAACCCCAGGATGAGCTGCTTCAGCAGGATCCGGAATTGATCCTGGGCATTGATGCGACCGAACGACGTCTCATCCAACTGAGCAAGCTCGATGGTGTGTACAGCGCACCGACGACCGACACGCCGGGGCGGCGATTCGCGATCACCCTCAACGTCGAGTTGAGCCACGAGAACCCGATTGAGTTCCTCAACGCCACGGTGGCGAAGTGGCTTCGTGACAACGCGGAACGTGAAGGCATTCCCTACAAGATCGTGGCTTCGTCGGTGACATGCAATCCAACCATGTTGCAGACCATCACCATCACGGAAGAAGGCGAACAGGAGCAGTTGAACCAGTCGACGAGGCCGCCGGATCGAAACACCGGACCTTCGGTCACACCGTCGGATACGACCGGTGGCCAGATCGGGCGTACCACTCGTGGGGATGGTCCGCTCCGAAGTGCACCTGGTGCCAACCTGGGTGGTCCGTCCGCCATAGGAAGTGGACGAACATCCACCGGGCGCCCACCCGATGCTCCGCCGGTGGATACCGGAACGAATACCAATCCGGGAGGTTCCCGTGGCGGCAACCGGGGCAATCGAGGCGGCTCAACGGACGAAGCCCCGAATCCGTTCCTTGGCAATGAAGAACTCAATAAGTTGGCACCACTGCCGACTCGACCCCGACTCTACGAGCCGGGCGACAAGAAATACCGGGCCGTCATCACATTCGAGGTCGAAGTGATCGATCCGAAGGCGATTCAGAAAGATCCTGATGAACAAGCCGATGCCGCTCGTCGGAATGGCGAGGAGGTGATTTCATGAACATGTCACTCGTACTTGAATGGGTCAAAACCAACGTGTTTATCGTGGTCTTCGCCTTGCTGATGATCGCGGGGCTCGTGACGCTGCCGATTCTCTCCTCGGGCATGAACGAGAATGTCAAGAAAACCGTCAACGATCGTGTGCAATTGATATCCGACGTCAAGGGCCTTGAGCAAATGGTTGAACCGCCCACCAGCGGGAGCAACGTGGAACCGGTCAAGATTCTGGTCAACGAGGCTTTTCTTGAACAGTACCGAGTGCTGGCCGAGGATTTACGCGTTGATGCCGAAGGGGTGGTGGCAGCCGCGCTTGCGTTCAATCGCAAGGACCATGACGTGTTGATGGAGAATATCTTTCCCAGCATGCCCCCGACGCAAGCCGAAGTCTTGCCCCGGCGATTTCATGAGAACGTCGAGCAAGCCTACCGCGACCTGCTCAGGGACATCAGGGCCGGCATCCCCGTAAGCCGCGCCGAACTGGCCGACGAATTGCAGAGAGCGCAGTTCAACTTCATCTCCCAGTCGGTCCAGAAGGATCGCCTCGAGGATCTCGAACCGGATGAGCTTGAGGAGATGAAGAAGAAGCTCGCCGAGATTCGCATGGCGAAAAACCGCGAGCACGCGGCGGAAATCGGTTTGTATGTCAGCGAATCAACGTTGCCGATTCCGTATTGGAGTCAGGCCAGCATGCCCAGCGTCTCCAGGATGTTCAACTGGAACTGGGAGTATTGGATTGTCCATGACATCTTGATGTCACTCGCTCATGCCAACGAGGATGATGAAACCGTGCTCCGAGCGCCGGTCAAGCAAGTCCTGAGCATGACGGTGTTGGGACTTCCCGCGGAAACCGTCACGGCAGCATCCTCGGGCAGGAGCGGAGGCCGGAGTGGGGGCGACCGTGGGGACGACAGTGGTGGCGGAGGCAAGCCCCCCAATCCAAGCCAGCAAGTGCCTCAGGATTACGAGTACCGCTTCACCGGCCGTGCCACCAATCCACTTTACGACGTCTTTGTGATCCAGTTGGTTCTTCTGGTGGATAGCACGCGAGTGCCCGAAGTGCTCGACGCCATTTCGAGCGAAAATTTCTTCACCGTCGTTGATCTTGAGATGGAGCCGACCGATCCATATCAGGCGGCGTCCGAAGGATTCATGTTCGGCAGCGCCCCCATCAGCAAGCTGACCCTAACCATTGACACCGTCTGGTTGCGACAATGGACTACAGAAAAGATGCCCGAAGGGCTCAAGAAAACGTTGGGGTTGCCCATTGAGCAACCCAAGACCGATGAAGGTTGAAGTCCGATTCATCTCGTGAGGAAGCAGAAAGGCCCTGTACTATGAAGATCAAGGGAATCACGATCTGGGAACAGTACGTTGAATTCTTCGTACTCGTGCTCGCCGCCGGGGTGTTCGTCATATTTACCGCGTTGCAGTTCATCGGGAACCCGAACGCCGTCACGAAGGGGCCCGATAGGTACTTGCCCGGCACCGTGGATGAGATCCTGGAGGAGAAAGCGAATGAATTTTCGGGCCGGCTCGCCGAAGATGCGGCGTCCCCGATCGATTTTGATCCGCATACGCCGGTTCTCGAAGCGTTTCAGGATGATCTGACAGCCAACATCAGCCCGGATCGGCAGATCGCGCGCGTACAGTTCCATCTGCCCTTGCACGATGTCGATTTCGTCAACGATGCCGGCAGCGATTTCATCAACCCCGCCATCTCGGCGCCTTACAAGATCGTCGCGAAGCAATCGTTCGACGCCTTGCTGCCCTCGACCGTTGCGTTCTATCCGGAGTTGCAAGAACGATTTCCGCAGGAGCCGTTCGACATCGCCTGGATCACGGTGGCGGCGAAATTCAACGTGCGGGAACTGCTAGACCAATATGCCACGCCCGGACCGGACGGCGAATTGCCATTTCCGGATCGCTGGTATGACAGCCGAATCGACATCCTGGATGTCAAGTTGGAGCGACAGGTGTACACCGATGGTGTCTGGAGCAATGACAAGCTCATGACGATCATTCCTGGGCAGTTCTCGCTCCGCGAAGGCTTGGAAGAGGAAAGTGTTCGGGCCCAGGAGCGGGATCGCATGCTCGATTCCCTGGCTCAGGCGAACAATCAGGAGAAGTTGATCCAACCCGAATTCCTGGCCACGCTTGGCGACTGGCTGCCTCCCAATCCCGAGGAGGAGCAGATCACGCAGGATGATGTGAGGCCCCCGAACCAGGAGGAGCTTGAGATCAGCCGCGCCCAGAGCAAGCTTCGGAATCTCGATGCGAGATTGGCTCGGGTCTCGGCGATTCTCGAAGAGTTGGGAGGGGAACTCGATCCACCCGATGACAATCGTGGGGGCGATACCGGCCGAGGGAATGGCGCCCCAGGTGGCGACGGTGGTAGTGAAGGTGCCGGCGGTGGTCTGGGACGTGGCGGTGATAATGATTCAAATCGTGAAGGGGAAGCCAGAATTGAGCGTCAACGAATCAAGTTGACCCGGCAGAAGCGAAATCTCGTGCGCCAGGTGGAGACCCAGAAGCTCAAGGTCCAGGCACTCGGGGTGTTGGTGGTGGAAGTGGAAGTGATTGAAGAAACCCCCGATGAGGTCATCGTTTGGGCTCATGACATGTGGATCGAACAGGGCAAGACCTATCGGTATCGCCTGAGCATGGAAGTGTACAACCCGGTCTTCGCCCGGAAACTGCAACTGCCCGAGAATCAGCACGAACGAGCCGATGACATCACGGTTTCCTCCGCCCCCAGCGAGTGGACGCTTCCCATCGAGACGGATGAATGGTTGAAGGTCTTCGTGACTCAGGCTCATAGCGCAAGCAGCCAGCAGAACAACCTCGGCAAGTTGGGGTTGGGTGACGCGAGGGCCGAGGTGTTCCGTTTTCTGAACGGACGCTGGTGGCGAGAGACATTCTCCGTCGAGCCGGGCGATCAGATCGGCGAGGTCCGAGGCGTCTCAGCCAATGGCCGTGGCGGTGGCAACATCCAGGTTGACTTCAGCACCAACTGGTACCTGCTGGACGTGATCGAGACGGTTGATTCGGACAATGACATGAAGGAAAAGGGATTGGCGGCTCAGGCCATGCTCCAAGGGCTCGATGATGCAAGTCGCCTGATGCTGCGTGATCCGAACCAGGAGTATCGCAACCGGCTCTACCAGAGGCTGCGCGAGGAAGTGGAGTTGGCGGAACTGGCCAGCGAGTTCGAGGGGGCGACGTCGAACTGACCCCAGGCCCCGGGGCCGAGAAGAATAAGGTGTCATGAACCTTTAGTGGAGAAGGAAGGTAAAGGTTCCTAACACCTTTTCTCTCTGACACCTTTTCTCTCTCCCAGAAGGATAGAAACCTTGAGACAGATTCTGACAAGAGCATGCTACGCCATAATTCTATGGATCGGTCTGATGTTCTCGTGCTCGCCGTGCCCGGGCCAGACGCCTCCGGTAGCCGAAGGCACCCGATTGCCGACGGCATTAAAAAATCTCGTCAAAGATGTACGAAGCCACACTATTGCATCATCATTCCCTGAAGAAGCAAGGACGGTCACGGTGTACCTGCCACCGGGCTATGAACGTGATGTCGATACACGTTATCCGACCATGTACATCCTGGATGGGCAGAGAAATGCGCTCTTGTTTGCGCCCATCGCCAGGTTCTTTGCCGCTCGCGATCGAGCTCCCAATGTCATTCTCGTCTCTCTGTCGAGCGCGGGAGGAATCCGTGGACGCGACTACACGCCGGCCAACCCATCCGATGACGGCAGCACAATTGTCGGTGCCAATCAGTATTTGCAGCATCTGGAACAAGAGCTGATTCCGTTTATTGACGCGACGTATCGAACCGAACCGTTTCGAATCTTGTCGGGCGAAAGCCGGGGAGGCCTCTTTGCCATGCACGCCATGATCGAACGCCCGGAGCTGTTTCAGGCGTATTTTCTACTGAGCCCCGCGCTTTATCATGATGAGGCCGCGATCATTCCGCGGCTGCGACAGTTCCTGGACCGCGAATCACAACTCAACATCTCTCTCTATATGAACATGGGAAGCGAGGGAAGTTATTTTGCCGACGCCTTCAACGCCGCCAGCGCCGCATTCGAGGAGAACACGCCGGCCGGTCTTGCATGGCACATCGATCTCCTGCCCGACGAGCCGCATGGCCTGACCGGAATTTCAGGGCAATACAACGCTTTTCGGCGATTGTTCTCCGATTGGCGCATCCCGTTCGAACTTGTCGAATCCGATGGCGCGGCCGGCGCGATTGCTCATTTCGAGAATCTGTCCAATCAATATGGTTACTCGGTGAGGCCACCTGAGAACTCGCTCACGGAGTATGGGTATACGTTTTTCGGGCTCAAGAAATACGACATCGCGCTTGGCCTCTTCCGACTCTGCCGCGACTTGTACCCTCGATCGGCAAATGCCTATGACAGTGTGGCCGATGGACTTGAAGCCATCGGGCAACGCGAGGAAGCCATCGGCATGATGCAGAAAGCCATCGAAATTGCGGGTCAGACCAATGATCCGAATTTGAAAATCTTCAAGGATCATTTACAGCGGCTGGAACGTGAGGGCCGGCCCCCCAAT
>JAPULD010000167.1 GCA_027295365.1 Planctomycetota bacterium | reverse complement strand
TGCGGTGGCAGCCAGGGCGGACGGCAGGAAATATCTCATTGAAATGCTCCTCTGTAGCGGTTCGCGGCAGGCAAGTACGAGCGGCAATCGATCCAATCTCCAGAGCTGGTTTTCACGATTCGTCGTGAGTTCGGGCCGCATTGCCCTTCACTTTCATACACAGGAAACAGGGTCAATCCCCTTGGATGAAAACTGGAAAAATGTCGAACGAGAATGAAATCGCCTCATTGTCGCGGCATCCCGGATTGCGACCCCACGGTCTGGACGTAAGATGAGGCATTCTCAGGAAGACAGGAAAGTGAGGGTCAAGTCGTCAAGCCCCAATCCATGACGGTTGATGAAGCCACACAGGCATTGACTCAGCTCTCAGGGGGAGATTCCTCCGGGGCCGACGCCATGCTGTCGCTGGTCTACACCGACTTGCGGGCTCTGGCCGGCAGCTATTTTCGACGCCAGCCGCACGACCACACGCTTCAACCGACGGCCCTGGTCCACGAGGCGTACCTCCGGCTGATCGATCAAACCAATATGCAGATCACCGATCGGGCGCATTTCTTCGCCATCGCAGCCACCGCCATGCGCCAGATCCTGATCAATCACGCCAAGAAGCGGTCCACGTTGAAGCGAGGCGGGGATCGACGTCAATTGACGCTTGAGGACCGTGACAATCCGTCGTCCGTGATCCCGATCGAAGACATTCTCGCCATCAATGAGGCGATGAAAAAGCTGGAATTGATGGACGATCGGAAGAACCGCGTGGTCGAAATGAGGATCTTCGGCGGACTGACGATGGAAGAGATCGCGTATGTGTTGAATGTTTCCAAGAGCACCGTGGAAGGCGACTGGCGGATGGCGAAAGCCTGGCTTTCCCGTCAGTTGAGCGAGGAGACGTCCCATGACCCCGGAGCAATTTCAGAGGATTGACGAACTGTTTGCACAGGTCAACGATCTGTCGGCAGACGAACGCACGGCACTGCTGGATCGAGAATGCGCCGACGACGTGATAGTGCGCGAAGAGGTTGAAGCCCTGGTGGCACATGATCGTCAGCCCCATGAAGCGTTGAAGACACCGGTCGCGGACGTGCGTCTGGAGATCGGAGACCTTGAAGATGATTCTTCTTTCAACGCACAACAACCGGATCGAATCGGGCCCTACGAGATCATCGACGTTCTCGGGATGGGGGGTATGGGAGTCGTCTATCGAGCCCGACAATCCAATCCCCGTCGAACAGTTGCGCTGAAAGTACTTCGGCCGGGACTGGTGACGGAGACGATTCTGAAGCGATTCGACTTGGAAGCGCAAGTGCTGGGGCGATTGCATCACCCTTGCGTTGCACGGATCTACGAAGCCTCGACGACATCGACCCCCACCGGAACTCAGCCTTTCTTCGCCATGGAATTCATCGAGGGTGAACCCATCACCCGGTTCGTGGAACGGAAACGACTCGGCACGCGCGAGCGTCTGGAACTGATGTTGAAAATCTGTTCCGGGGTCGGGCACGCCCATCAGCGTGGCGTCATTCACCGTGACCTCAAGCCGGGGAACATCCTCGTTGACGAGACCGGCAATCCCTCGATCCTGGACTTCGGGGTGGCCCGGATCATCGACTCGGATTTTCAGACGACCATGCGGACCGACGTCGGCCAGCTCATCGGTACCATCCCCTACATGAGCCCCGAGCAGATTGAAGGCGATCCCCGGGCCATTGACACCCGGGTCGACGTCTACGCCTTGGGCGTACTGCTCTTCGAAATGCTCACGAAACAATTGCCGTTGGATGTACGGGAGAAATCGATTCCCGAGGCCGTCCGGATCATTCGCGATGTGGATCCGAATCGACTCAGTTCGATCAACCGGGTGTTTCGAGGCGACCTGGAGACAATCGTTGGCAAGGCGCTGGAAAAGGATCCCGTTCGACGGTATCAATCCGTCGAGGAATTTGCCGGGGACATCCAGCGCTACCTGCATGACGAACCGATCATTGCACGATCGGCGACGACGATGTATCAATTGAGGAAATTCGCCAAACGCAATCGAGCGATCGTGGGTGGCTTGGCCGCGGTGCTCATCGTGCTCGTGGCGGGCGTAATCGTTTCCGGGTCCTTGGCGATGCGCGAAGCAAGTGCCAAGCGTACTGCAATTGCCGCGGCGATCCGGGCGGATGAGGCGCGGGCCGATGCGGTGTCGGCACAACTGGCCGAGTCCGAGCAGCGGGAACGCGCCGAGCAGGAGGCGACGATCGCCAAGGCGGTGAGCACGTATCTGCAGGACACGTTCAGCGCCCCTGATCCCTGGTCAGAAGGCCCTTCCGAAACGATCCGTCGTGACGTGCGGGTCGTGGATGTGCTTGATGATGCCGTGGCCGGACTTGACGAGGCGTTTCCCGACCAGCCCGAGGTGGAAGCGATGCTGCGCCAGGTGCTGGGACGCACGTTCGCCAGCCTGGGACGGTACGAGGAGGGCAATGCTCTTTTGGATCGTGCGTACGAGATTCGATCGACCCTGCCTGAGTCTGATCCGGCATTGCAACTCGAAGTGCGATCCGTTCAGGCTGAACTGGCGTTGATCCGGGGTCGGTACGAGGACGCCCAGCGGATGTACACGAAGTTGATCGAGCAGTACGAATCGATGCATGGTCCGACTTACGTGGAGACGATCAAGTCCCGTCGTGGATTGGCCGAGTCGCTGATGATGCTCGACGAACTCGAGGAATCCGAGCGTTTGCTGCTGGACCTCGTCGAACTCGAGCCGGGAACGCTCCCTCCGGTCGATCAGGGATCGGTGTTGTCCACGCTGAGTCGGTTGTACCATCGTCTTGGCAACAACGAGGAAACGGAGCGATTCTCTCGAGAGTCGATTGATATATTCACCCGGGAACTCGGGGCGGAGCACCCGACCACGCTGATCTCGATCGACAACCTGATCAACCTGTTGTTGCAGATGGAACGTCTGGATGAGGCCGCCGAGATGCTCGCTCTTACGCACGAAGCCAAGAAGCGGGTACTGGGTGATGAACATCCCGAGACCATGCGAACGTTGACCCATCTGGGAAGTTTGAACCATCGTCGCGGATTCGACGATGAGGCGCTGGCGATCCTGGAAAGCCACCTCGAGAACTGTCGGCGCGTGTTGGGCGATGATCATCCCGACACGTTGACCGTTATGAACAATCTCGCGGCCATCTATAAAGCCACTGGTCGTTATGAGCAGGCCCTGGACTTGTTCAAGGAAGCTTGGGAGCGACACGTGATCGTCTTGGGAGAAGAGCATACGGAAACGCTTTCCGTCCTCAGTAACTATGGTTTGGCGCTCTTAAAACTGAGACGCTACGAGGAGGCGGAACCGCTGATCCTTGAGGCCATGGAAGGGAATCGAGCCGCCTTTGGCGATGCCCATCCGGGGACCCTGACCTGCCTGGACAATCTCGCAGTGGTGTATGTCCGACTCAACCGTCTCGAAGAAGCCGAACCAATGTTTGCCAAGGCATATCGTTTGAAAAAGGAAGCGTTCGGCCCTCAGCATTCATCGACCATGGTCTCGCTGAGCAATCTCGCCTACATCAACAGCGCGCTGGGGCGGCACAAAGAGGCGATGAAGCTCAATCAGCAGGCTTTGAAAACGCGGCTTGAGGTATTCGGGGAATTGCACCCGGACACGCTGTTCTCGATCCACAACACCGGACTCGTGCATATTGAACTGGGCGAATACGAGGATGCCATCCGAATGTTCACTCAGGCGTATGAGAATCGTCGGCAAGTTCTCGGGGCCGATCATCCGAATACGATCACTTCATTGATCAGTCTGGCCACGTCATACAATCGATCAGGCGATGTGGAAGGGGCTCTTCGTCAAACTACAATCGCAGTGGAAGTGGGTCGGCAATCGCTGACTTCGGAACACTGGCGTCTCGGCGACATCCTGATGCGTCATGGCTCCTATCTTCTCAAAGTGGAGCGATACGACGAAGCGGAGCCAGTATTACTTGAAGCGAAGGACATCCTCGTGGCCACCTTGGGCGATTCCAGCCCACCGGCCCAGATGAATTACGGATCGATCGTCACGCTCTATGAGAAGATGAATCGCGAAGAAGACGCTTCTACGTACCGGAAACTCTTGAATTCAAAGTGAGTCGAAAATCGTCAAGGCGAAGATCGCGAATCATTTTTCAATCGATTAAACACCATCGTCTTGCAACGAGGCCAGAAACGCTTCATATCGCTCGTCATCTCGAATGTTGTCGAAGTCCGAGTCGTTGGCCATGTCTTGAATCCGATCGAAACCGGCTTCGCGGCATTGCTCCAGCGCCTCAAAAGCTTCGTCGGCATGATTCAGCAGGGAATGAGCGCAGGCGAGGTTGAACAGGGCAATGCCTCGAAACGCATCAAACTCAGCCGCTTTTTGGTGAGCCTCGAGAGCTTCCTCTATCTGGCCATCAAGGTGCAGCGCGTATCCGAGTCTGTACCACTGAACTCCATCGAGTTCCTGGATCTTGCCGATCGCGCTGTACGCTTGAGCCGCATCAGCCCATTGGGCCCGCTGGAAGTGATTGTTTGCCAGTTGTGAGAGTGCTTCAAGATCGACTTGGGCGACATCGGATGTCTCGCTTGCGTCTTCTTCGATGGATTCAAGGCTGGTTTCGGATTCATCCTGACTTGCATACGCCTCGGGATTCTGTCGCATCTGCCATTGGGCGAATGCCTGGTGGGCCTGGCCGTACATCTCAAACAGCCTTTGCTTGATCGCGGCCAACTCTTCCTTGTTGCCCGCCTTCTGCTGCAGCTCCTGATATTTCTGCTGGGCCATCCCTGCAAACTGCTGAGCCATCGCCATGGCTTGTTGCATCATGGCTGGGCCATTCTGTTCCAGATACGCCTTGGCACGTTGGATGGCGGATGTGATTCCATCGCCTGAACCGGATGAGGCGGCTTCACGAAACGCCTCAAACCGGGCATCATCGTGGAGATTCACAAGATCTGAGTCACCCCTCATGTTGGCGCCCACATCGAAACCCGCTTTGGCGGAGGCTTCGAGGGCCGCAAAGGCTTCGTCTTTTTCATCGAGAAGTGCGTAGGCACAACCGAGGTTGTACAGGGCGATCCCCGTGAATTGCTCGAACGTCGAGGCTTTTCGATGGGCGTTGATGGCAAGGTCCAATTCGCCCGCCATGTGAAGGCAATACCCTAGGTTGAACCACGCGTTCGCATTGTCGGGCTGGACCTCGGTGATCTCCATATACGATTCGGCAGCCTCAACCCATTTTTCCTGCTGCTGCTGAGCGCGTGCACGCTGAATCAGCTCGGGGGAGGCTTCAGTCTTGACCTCAGGCGATGTCGGGGGGGCATCCGATTGGGTCGTCTGGCCCATCGCCATCGAGGACATCAAAAGGATCGTACTGATGAAACTGGTTTTGGCGTGACTCATGACTCACCTCACTCTTTCCGAAGGGACTCAAACACAAGACGGACCGATCGCGACTCGGTCTCCGAATTTTATTGGTGAAGAGAAAGATGGTATTTCAGCCCAGAACAAAAAATATATCGATTGGAGGCGTTTTTTACGTTGGTGATGACTTCGAGCTGTGCTCGTGTCATTGTGTGATTCGTCCCTTGTGAGGCGGTTCTGAGCCCTGAGACATCACCATCACAGGAACAGCTTTATCCATCCGACTCAGGAAATCCGAGCTTTCAAGTCTCTGATTTCCTGGGTCGGAGGCTCGTCGTTTCAATTGCGATGGTGCATCAAGGGCACAGACCCCAACCGGCCAGGACGTCAAGCAGGTCCTCGACGTCGACCACGCCATTGCCATCGGAGTCTTCGGGGCACCCCGGGCATGGACCCCACGCCGCGAGGAGATCCAGGAGATCCTCGACGTCGATGACGCCATTGCCATCGGAGTCCGATGGACAAGGCAGTTGTTCGAACGCCGACCAGAAACCGCCGGTCAGTTCATAACCGCTGCCGGTCGAGACGACCGGATCAGGTTGTCCGGCGGTGCCGCTGACTTCGAAGGTGCCGCCGATGGACGTACCGCCTCCGCCATCGACGGTGTGCCAGGACAGGTCGTACGTCGGCGGCCCCGTCGGGGCCAGGGCAGCCAACACGATGAAGCTGGCTCCAAAGGCGATGCCGGCGAAAATTTGTTTGATTCGATTCTTCACGATTCACCTCCCTGCGGATTGGCGACGGAATCCGTCACGAATGACACCGCTGGTTGTGATGGTTCGCACCGACACACGCATGTCGATGATCCCGGTTGCACGATTGAGATGGTCAAGTTTGAGTAGTGCATCGGTCGTTAGTTTCCAATGGTGACCGTGCCATTTTCGGCACGGAGTTCAACGTCTTCCGTGATGAGCAACGACTCGGGATAATTTCCCGCGTCGATATGGATGACGATGTTGTTGGTGAAAGGGGGGACGCCGTTGACGCCCTCGATGATGGTATTGACGGGATTGCCACTGGTGTTTCCCCGCTCCAGGCCCGCAAAACCTCCATCAACCCAGATGCCTGAGTTGTTGAGGGTCACGACGCTGCCCGCTCCGGCGGCGTATCCACCCTGAATATTCGAGATGTCATCGGCGCTGAGGCCGACGAATGTGAGCGTGCCCGAACTGCCCGAGGCTCGCATGACGTCCGTCGAGCCGGGGGAGTGGATCAGGCCGATGCTGTGGCCCATCTCGTGACAGGCGATGAAGGTCAGGCTCCACTCGCCCGCCCCGTTGGCGTTGTCGAGTTCCCACGTCTCGTCCTCGTCGAAGTGGACGTTGCCCGACCAGGTTTCTGTCATCGGGTTGACGCACTGGGAAGCGACGCCGGGCGGGAAGCCGGCATGGGCCAGGGCGCCGCCCGCTCCGGAGAAGGGGCAATCAGGATCACCCGACTCGGCCGGCTCGGTGGCGCTGTGATCGCCGGTCAGGAAATCCCAGTCGATGGCGACGTTGAGGTTGGGCTTGGCGACTTCGCGGAACGTGATCTGTACGACGCCCGCCCAGGCCTGCATCGCCGTGATCAGGGCCGCCCGCTGGTCGTCGTCGAAGTCAGGTGTGATGTCCTCCACGTACCAGTAGATGGTGGCGGCATTCTGACCCGGACCATCCCAGCCAACGCCGGTCATGCCGCCTCCTTGAGCCGCCGCGCCCCTGAAAATCGGGGTGCCGACGGCGGGTTCCTGGTCGCAGAAGGTTCGAATGGGATCGATCTGCTCCACATCGCTCGCGAGTTTGAGCATGAGATCCTGCACGTCGACCTGGCCGTCCCGATTGAGGTCGGCGGGGCAACCGGCGCACGATCCCCAGGCCTTGAGAATGTCCTCGACTTTCAGGGTTTCGCTACGGTCATCCTGAATCTCGAATTGAACTTGAGCCTGAACGGAAGTCACACCGAAGAGGACACCGAACATCGCGACGCACGAGCGTGTCGTCCGTCTTCCAATCGGTCTTCGTGATGTGTCAAACGTTCTGGTGCGTTTCATGATGTTCTCCCTGCATAACACAAGGAACATGATTGGGTCATTCGATGATCACCGTGCCGTTCTCGGCCTGCAAAAACATGCTCTGCGTGATGGTGATGGCTTGCTGGTAGGTGCCGGCCTCGATGTGAACGATGACGTTCGAGGTGAAGTCGGGGACGCCATTGACACCTTCGAGGAAGGTGTTGACGGGATTGGTGCTGTTGTTGCCACGCTCGGTGCCGAAGAACCCGTTGTCCACCCACACGCCACTGTTGTTGAGGGTGACGACGGAACCCGATCCCGCGGCGTAGCCGCCCTGGAGATTGGCGGTATCACTGGCGGAAGGCGCCTGCGAGGCATCATTGGAACTGAATCCTGGTCGCATGATGTGGGGGCCGCCGCCTCCGCTGTCGTGCACGAGTCCGATGCTGTGGCCCACTTCATGGGCAGCGATCAAGGTGATGCTGAACGGTCCGAATCCGCCTGCGTTGTCCTGTTCATAAAGATCATCATCGTCGAAATGGACGTTGCCCGCGAAGGTCTCGGCCATGGGATTGATGCAGGTGGAGTTTACGCCGGGCGGAAAGCCCGCGTGGGCCAGCACACCGCCAGCACCGTCGAAGGGGCAGTCCGGGTCGCCCGCCTCGGCGCCCTCGAAGGCGCTGTGATCGAGCGTCCGGTAGGCCCAATCCACCGCGACGTTGCGATTGGGCAGGCAGATTTCTCGGAACGTGATCTGCACGATGCCGGTCCAGGCGGCCATTCCATTGATCAAGGCGGTCCGCTGGCCGGCCCCGGTGTCGCCCGTGGTGTTCTCGATGTACGGACTGCCGTCGTCGCC
>JAPULD010000166.1 GCA_027295365.1 Planctomycetota bacterium | reverse complement strand
CGGAACGCGATCCTCAGGCGACCCGGAATCGAAAAGTTCAGTCAAACGACTGTTCACCGACACGATCCTGACGGACGTCAAGATCGTGGCGATGGGACCTTCGGGTCAACCCGTGATCAGCCTCAACGAACTTTTGATCCAGAATTCAAGCAAGATCTTCGGCCGGTTCCTGGGTGGATTGAATCCGAAGCTGGCTTCGATCACCACCGCCAAGGCGTTCCCCCAGAACGTCGAGCTTGCCTTTGAAGTCCCCAACGCTCAGGGCCTCTTGCAGACGTATCACTATTCGCTCAGCAAGATTCCCGACAACACGGGGTATCGCCCCCGCGTCGCGGACACTCGCGTGGGTTATTTCCTGACGACTCATCGCGATCTGGGCAAATACAAGCCAAGCGAGAAATGGGTTCGTCACATCAATCGATGGCACCTTGAGAAACGCGATCCCAAGCTGAAGCTCAGCCCTCCCAAGGAACCGATCATCTTTTACATCGAGCACACGGTTCCCGTTCGATATCGTCGCTGGGTTCGAGATGGCATTCTCTGGTGGAACCGCGCGTTCGAGAACATCGGCATCGACGGCGCCATCGAAGTGTATTACCAGGACAAAACCACCGGCGCGCACATGGACAAGGATCCCGAGGATGTGCGTTACAACTTCATGCGGTGGTTGAACAACGACATCTCCACCGCGATCGGCCCCTCAAGGGCGCATCCCCTGACCGGTCAGATCCTCGATGCTGACATCGTCCTGACGGATGGCTGGATCCGTGCCTTCTGGGGTTGGAAACATGAATTGATGCCTGAAATGGCGATCGAAGGCTTTACGCCCGAGACCATGATGTGGCTTGAAGAGAATCCGGAATGGGATCCCAGGATCCTGATGTCGTCTCCAATCCAACGGGAAGAGATCCTGGCCCGACGCGCACGGGGCGAGACCATGACCAACATCAGTGACATCCTCAATTCTGACACGGCGTTGCTTCAGAACGAAGAGCTCGCCATGCTCAATGAATGGCTGGGCAACGATCAAGCGATGTGCATGGCCGCTCATGGCAAAGCCTTCGATATGGCGTTCGGCCACCTTTCCTTGACCGCGATGGGTCTGCTCGATGACAAGGAAGAAGACGAGGAAGGCGACATCCTCGATGGCATTCCCGAATGGTTCGTCGGTCCCATGCTGGCCGACCTCGTGGCGCACGAAGTGGGTCATACGCTTGGGCTTCGACACAATTTCAAGGCTTCGAGCGTGTACACCCTCGAAGAGATCAACTCGGCCGAGTTGCGAGGCAAGAAAGCCTTCACCGGATCGGTGATGGATTACAACCCGCCCAACTTCAACGTGGAGTCGGGCGATATTCAGGGCGACTACGCCATGATCGACCTCGGGCCTTACGACATGTGGGCCATCGAATATGGGTACACCATGGACGATCCGAAAGACGTGCTGAAACGCGTCGCGGAACCCGAACTGGCGTACCTGACCGACGATGACGTCAGAGGTCCCGATCCGTTGGCCAGGCGTTACGACTTCAGCGCCGAGCCCCTTGATTATGCTGAAAACCAGATGAGGCTCGTTCGCGACTTGCGAACCAGGATCCTCGACCGATTCGTCCGCGAAGGCGAAAGCTGGGCCGGCGTCCGTCGTGGCTACAACACGTTGATGGGACAGCAGACTCGCGTCCTCAGCATGATGGCCAACTGGATCGGCGGAGCCTCGATCAATCGCGACCACAAAGGCGATCCGAACGGCCGCATCCCCATCAAGGTCGTGAGCCCCAAGCAGCAACGTGCCGCCTTGAAGTTCGTGATCGACAACGCGTTGAACGATGAAGCGTTTGGCCTCGACATCAACATGATGCTGCACATGACGGTTGACAAATGGTCAGACCGGGGCGGCTACGAGTCGCGCTCCGACTCGACCTGGGATGTGCATGACCGGATCATGGGCGTGCAGGGATCGGTCCTTTCCATGATCCTCAATCCCTCCACGCTCAAACGCGTGTACGACAACGAACTTCGTACGCCCGGCGAAGAGGACGCGTTGACGTTGCCCGAATTGCTGTCAACGTTGTCCAACGCCATCTACACCGAACTCGACATTGACCTCGATGGGATGACCTACACCAACCGGCAGCCCATGATCTCGAGCCTGAGGCGAAATCTGCAGTCGGTCATGGTCGATCGCCTGATCGGGCTCTCGGGTTCGTCGTTCCGCATGCCGCGTCCCATTCGCACGCTTGCGTCCGAGGAATTGCGTCAACTCAAGGATCGAGTCGATGGCATGCTTGAGAAGACGGACACGGGTCAGGTCGATGAATACACGATCGTGCACTTGAAGGACCTCTCGGAGCGAATCGAGCGAGCCCTGAACCGAGTGAACATCGAGAACTGATTCACTCCTGAATTCACGACAAGACAAGAGCCCGGACCATTCAGGTCCGGGCTCTTTTTCTTTTTCGTGATTCGTCGTGATCACCTCAATACGACGTTGCCACTTCACCAGCGACGAGTTGCTCCTGACGCCAGACTTCACGGCCCGAGAGTTCCGTCTGCACATCCAGTGGCATGGCAAGGTGGATGTTGATGGGATTCTGAAGTTCAATCTCGTCAGAGATTTCGTGGACCCCCGTCTTGAAGGCGGCGCCCGCCCAATCCACGAGAAACGTTCCGACGCTCATGCCTTCATGCTTGCGAAGCCTCGCGCCATGAGAGCGAGGGTAATACGTCGCCGCCGCGAGTTTGACGTCGAGCACGTCGCTTTGCAGATGTTCAGGTACCGCGATGGGTTGATGGATGCACCCGAAGTCGCCCCCGTCGGCCTTGAAGGCGAAGTGCACATCACGCATGCCGGATCGGATGACGAAGCCATCCTTGGGGGGACGCATGTGGATGATTGCCTGAACCGGGTTCTCATATCGGTTTTGGTAATACACGCAAAGTTCGGCTTGTCCCTGGTTGACTCGGATCATGGGGAGAAA
The DNA here is from genome assembly GCA_027295365.1 of Planctomycetota bacterium. GTDB lineage: Bacteria > Planctomycetota > Phycisphaerae > Phycisphaerales > SM1A02 > JADFSH01. The sequence goes on along the minus strand of JAPULD010000166.1, from coordinate 4,918 downwards.
GGACAATCCATCGGATTCGTAATACACGTCACCGATGACCTCCTTGAGGTTGTCGGGAAGTTTGTCTTCGAAGTAGAGCGCGTACACCACCCAGATGGCGCAGGAGCCGAGGAGCAATGCCGAAAAGGTCCGTTGCACATTCAGCAGCGGGGCTTCATCACTCAGCACGAAGAAGGCCAAAGGAGCCCAGACGATGCTGACGAGAAAAAGCAGCACCATGATAAAGTTACGCCATTCATACATCGAATTGCCCTGCCACTTAATTCTGGACCTGGTCAACGCACCCGTATGTATTGGGAGTGAACCGGATCCACATTCAGGGGGCGCATTCTTGCCACAAGAATTGTGCCCCCACCCCAATGTCGGGCCTTTGCACAGTTATAGTATCGGACCATGATCCGGGTTTACCACTATTTTTCCTTGTTTCACGAGTCTTCGACTCGAGTTACGGACTACCAACATGAACTTTGATCACCCCCCGAGCGACCCGATCCAGGCGTGCAAAAACTGGCTTCTTGATGCTGAAAACTACGGTTTGGCGACACCAAACGCGATGACTTTGGCCACGGTGAACGAACTTGGCAAGCCTTGCACGCGGATCGTCTTGCTCAAGGATTTTGATGAGCAGGGAGCCGTGTTCTTTACAAACCGACTCAGCGACAAGGGGCGGGAATTGAAGAACCATCCTCACGCGTCGTTGTTGTTCTTCTGGGACAAACCCCATCGTCAGATTCGGATCGATGGGGTGGTCAGCAAAACGACTGATGAAGTATCAGCCGCGTATTTCGAGACCCGGAACCGAGGCAGCCAGATCGGGGCCTGGGCGAGTCAACAATCTCAGCCAATTGCGAACCGTCAGGCTCTGGATGATGCGGTCGATGAAATCGAGAAACGATACGAAGGAACGCCTGTGCCATGTCCTCCGCATTGGGGAGGCTATCGGGTTCAAATCGATCGAATTGAATTCTGGCAAGGACTGGAGGATCGACTCCATGACCGCATCGTGTTCACCGCCGATGGCGATGGCGGCTGGGGTGTGCAACGACTCTGTCCCTGATGCACCCCAGGAGTAATCGCCGGAATTAATCCTTGACCACGTCGTGCCTGCACTCAGGCCGGTGGCGATCCGTAGCGATCCGAGAGGACCTTGACGGTGAAGCCCCCTTCGAATTCGCCTTGAAAATTCTCATTGAGATAGCGAATCCAGTCGGCCATTTCCTCGATGGGGAAGCTGACATAGTCGCCCTTGGTCTTGCCACAGAGCAACTCGTTGAGCGGGGTGTTGGAGAGCACGGCTTCAATCCGATGGGGTGACCACGCCACGGGGCGCACCCAGAGGAACTCGATTTGATTCTCGATTGTGGGAGCCGCCCATTTGATCGCCCATCGTTTCTTTTGTTCAGGGGAGGAATAGCGCCAGTTTTCCCGTTCCACATCCGCCGAAGCGATCGCGACGGCCATGGCCGCTTCGAGTTCATCGTCAATCTCGTCAACATTGAGCGCGACGACGATGGAATCTTCAACGACATTCCATGCGGAGCCAGGTTCGGGGGCCGCTTGAACGATGACGGTGGATCTGTTCGCATCGGAATCCGTACAACCACCAGCCAACAGCCAGGCGATGGCCACAATCCATGTCATCGAGATCTGAAAAAACTTTTGCATGGTTAAAAGGTTGGATGCGCGAGTTCCGGTCATGGGTCCATGGTATCTGGATTTGGGGGCTGATACGAAGGCGGAATGTCAGAGGGGGACTTCTGTTTCGCCTCATCGACGATCTGCTCTGCTTCGCGAAGAAGATCAGGGGGCAGGATGCTTGGAGGTGGTACTGGCTCCGTGGAATCCTGATCGCTGGGGGTTTGGGCGGCAGGAATCGTTTCTTGATCCGCCAGATCCTTGGAAATGTCTTCATCGAGGGGGTTCAATTCAGGCAACTCCTTCTCGATCGCATCCTCATCGACATCGAATTCACGAGTCCATTGCTGGATCTCCGCCTCGCTGAGGACCTCTGAAGTTCGAGAAACTGGAGATCCTGATGAGCGTGAAGTCATGGAATCAAAAGTAAGTTGTTGAAGAAATTGTTCGGAACTCATGGTCTGGCATCGACGCTTCCTGACGGCCCTCAAAATCTCCCGATCCGAGGTCACCACGATCAGCCTGCGAGGGATCGACGATCGGTCCACGATCTGCCTGATCAGGTCATCCGCGGTGAGGCCAGAGCCGGCAAAACGTACGCGAACAGTCCCAAATCGGCCTTTTGGGCTTCCCGGAGCGGGATGGCCATCGCACACCAGAATCACGTCTTCCCGACGATATCGGCTGCCCTGGAGCAGTTCGATGAGCCCCTCAGCTTCGATCCCCGCGAGGTCAGGGGGCAGCACGCCAGTGACGTGAAGTACGTTGTAAGTGTCAATGATCAGGGGCATTGGAACCCTATGAAGGGTGGCGAACCCAAAAAACAGTGAAATGGATGTACCTTGTCAGTTGACCAAGGGCCTCTGGCTTGCCAAAGATCAGGTCTTTCGGTCTAATACTCGGCTCGTTTTGGACAAGGAAGGCAAACTCAGCATGGCCATTCGGATCAAATCCCGTCACGGTGAATCTGTACAGCAGATGCTTCGTCGATTCAAGAAGCTTTGCGAAAAAGAAGGCCTGACGAAGGACGTGAAGCGCAAACAGTATTACGAGAAACCCTCGGAACGCCGTCGCCGCGCCGTGAGAAAGTCCATCAGCCGTGCCGTTCGTCTTCAGAACCCAATCCGCTAAATCCCTGACCTGGGGAGATTCCAAACTTCTTGCCACAGGTCCTTTGTGGATCAATTTTCGCCAGCGGCTCATTTTGCCGGCGGATATTGGTCTTGAAGTACCGTTTGCAGAGACTTTTTGCCGAGATTGTTGATCTGACCTGAAATTGAATATTCCCGATTCGCCCCGCAGCGCTGGCGGGCCCCATCGGTTGTGACCGACCAGCGCCGAACCAGGACATACCCAATCTGAGCTTGTGGCCTTTGGCCCGGGCATCCAGGAGTTTATGACGTGAACGCGATTACCCTCGCCGCCATAGAAACCGGTCTTCCTTTGTTGTTCATGCTCGGACATTTCGGGGCCATCCTGGCCTTGATTGCCGCAGTCTTGTTCGCCAAGAGTGTGATGAAAAAGTCCGAAGGCGACGACCTCATGATCGAGATCGCCGAATCCGTGAGGCAGGGGGCGATGGCCTACCTGCGAAGGCAGTACAAAGTCGTCTTCGCGGTCTTCGTCGTACTCGTGGCAATACTGATCATCCTCGGAACCATGGGCATCATGGAACCCTGGACGGCTGTTGGCGTTCCAATCGCCGGCTTGTTCTCAGGCTTGTGCGGCTGGTTTGGCATGAAAATGGCCACCAACGCTTCTGCCCGAACGACATTCGCAGTCAAAAGTTCACTCAATGAAGGCCTCACCGTGGCATTCCGTTCCGGTGCGGTCATGGGCCTCGTGGTCGTAGGCTTTGCGTTGTTTGACGTCGCTACTTGGTTCCTCGTCTGGAAGATGTTTGCCCCTGATGGCAGCACTCTGGTGGACATCACCACCATCATGCTCAGTTATGGCATGGGTGCCTCATTACAGGCCCTGTTCGCTCGAGTTGGTGGTGGAATCTATACCAAAGCCGCCGATGTCGGGGCTGACCTGATCGGCAAGGTCGAAGCGGGCATCCCCGAAGACGATCCGCGCAACCCCGCGACCATCGCCGACAACGTGGGTGACAACGTGGGTGATGTGGCCGGCATGGGTGCCGACCTGTACGAAAGTTATTACGGCTCGATTCTCGCATCGATGGCCCTCGGAGCCGCCGCCGCGTACGGCATTGCCGGGGCCGACTCCGCCGCCATCGCGATGAAGCTTGCCGTGGCCCCGATTGCGTTGGCCGGATTGGGCATCATCTGCTCGCTCGCCGGCATCTTCGTCGTCAAGGCTAAAGATGACGCCAGCTTCAGCCAGCTTCTCAAGAGCTTGCACAAGGGCGTCTGGGCCGCCTCGGCCATGATCGTCGTTGGTTCGTTCTTTCTATTCCGAGTGCTCTTCGCCGACACACCCGACGTCATCAGCGCTCTGGGCATCTGGGGATCGATCGCGACCGGGCTCGCCTCAGGCCTGATCATCGCCTTCTTCACCGAGTATTACACGTCGTACGAACATAAGCCCACGCAACAGATTGCTGAGCAAACTCAGACTGGTGCGGCGACCGTCATCATTGAAGGTACTGCAGTCGGCATGCTTTCCACCTGGGCCCCGATTGCCACGGTGGTGGTCGCCATCATCGTCGCTTTCACTTCCGCGGGTGGGAACGAAAACTTCCTGCTTGGTCTCTACGGCGTCGGCATTGCTGCGGTCGGCATGCTCTCAACGCTGGGCATCACCCTGGCGACGGACGCCTACGGTCCCATTGCTGACAACGCAGGCGGCAACGCTGAAATGTCACGTCAAGAGCCCATCGTTCGCGAGCGTACCGACATGCTCGACTCCCTGGGCAACACCACGGCCGCCACCGGCAAGGGTTTCGCGATCGGCTCAGCGGCCTTGACCGCCTTGGCCTTGCTCGCCGCGTATGTTTCGGTGGTTCAGATCAACATCAACAAGCAACTCTCAGATGGTGTCGATGTTCAGGCGATCCTTGATAAAGAATCCGGAAGCGCCATCGTCGCGGAATACAAAGGGTATGGGCAGTTTTCGATTGCGTTCGAAAACGGCGAAAATGATACCGTTTCAGGTGGCATTATGTTGGCCTCTCAGGTTGTGTTGAAGCGAGTCAATGACAACCTTCAAGTGGGCGATACGATCAGTGTTACTTCAGAATTCGATGCGGATGAGAATGCTTATTCCGTGACCGCCGAATTCGACGAAGGCCCCAATGCACACTTCATGCTTGTTCCGACCG
>JAPULD010000165.1 GCA_027295365.1 Planctomycetota bacterium | reverse complement strand
AGCACCTGCGGCTGCGGCTCCAGCTTCAGCGCCTGAGACCTCTCCATATGACCCTATTCAGAGCCCAGGGATGGCCCTCCCTGGGCTCTGTTGTTTTTTGTAGAATGAAACCATGTCAAAGTACACACTGTCGTTGTTTGTCTTCCTTGCTTTTCTGGGGGGTTGCGAATCATCTCCCGACGTCTTGATCGACCAAATTTCGATCAGCACTCGACGCCCGGTGCATACGTACTCCATTGTCGCGCGCGATCCGGAGACGGGTGACTTGGGCGTGGCGGTGCAATCGCATTGGTTCAGCGTGGGCAGCGTCGTGCCCTGGGCCGAGGCGGGGATCGGGGCCGTGGCCACCCAGTCTTTCGTCAATCCCGCCTATGGCGAACTCGGGCTCAACTTCATGAAGCTGGGCACCTCAGCCCCTGACGCCCTTAGGTCGATCATCGAAGGCGATGCCGGTCGCGATGTGCGCCAGGTCGCCATGATCGATGCCCGAGGACGCGTGGATGCGCACACCGGGATCAAGTGCATCGACGCCGCGGGGCACATCGTCAACGAATCGCATCAGTTTTCCGTGCAGGCCAACCTCATGGAGAATGACCAGGTTTGGGGGGCGATGGAAAAAGCTTATCTTGATTCCGATGGCGATCTAGCCGAACGCATGTTGGCGGCTCTCGAAGCGGCCCAGGGGGTTGGGGGCGACATCAGGGGCAAGCAGTCCGCCGCCCTCCTGATCGTCAGCGCAAATCCGACGGGTCAGTCGTGGATCGATCGGAAGTTCGACCTCCGTATCGAAGACCATCCGGAACCGATCAAGGAATTGCGAAGGCTCGTCACCTTGCAGCGAGCGTATCACCACATGAACGAGGGTGATCTCGCCATGGAGCATGAGGACTTCTCGTTGGCGTTGCGCGAATATTCCGCGGCCCGGGAACTCGCGCCACACATCGTGGAGATCCCCTTCTGGACCGCGGTGACGATGGCGAGTTCGGGTCGCGTGGATGAATGCCTGCCTCTATTCAAGGAGGTCTTCGCCAAGGAACCCATCTGGGCGGAGCTGGTACCACGACTTGTGAAATCCGGACTCCTTCCCGATGACGACGCGATGATCACCCGAATCCTCAAGCAGGCCCCTTAGACAATTCGTATCGCCTGATCGTCATGCGCGCGTCCACGTGTTGATCGGGCATACCATCGAGAGCCGATGACGAGACGAAGTTCACCACCACACAAAGAGACTGCGCCCCCCCGGCATGGTCATGGCGCCAAATCACGAATCTCCCCCATCAACGTGGGGCTGGCCATGGCCCTGATTCTGATGATCGGATATCTCGTGGCCCCCACGCTGACCCGCGACGACTCACCACAACCCGACTACGTCGTCGTCAACACCTATCCCCATAGCCCCGAGGCCTTCACCCAAGGCCTCGCCTATCACGATGGCTTCCTCTACGAAGGCACCGGCGAGTACGGCACATCCACCATCCGAAAGACCAGACTCGAAACGGGTGAAATCATCCGGAACGAGAATCTGCCTTTCAAGTTTTTCGGGGAAGGCATCGTCATCCACGATGGCAAGCTCATCCAACTGACCTGGCAAAATAAAGTCGGCTTCATACGTGATCTCGAATCCTTCTCCATTCTCAAGGAGTTCACCTATGAGGGCGAGGGCTGGGGGATCACCAATGACGGCACGAATTACATCATGAGCGATGGCACTTCCACGCTGCGTTTCCTTGATCCGCAGACGATGGAGGTCATCAAGACAATGCGCGTCAGAGATGGCGATCTCTCGATCCGGAAGATCAACGAACTGGAGATGTACAAGGGCGATCTCCTGGCCAACATCTGGGAGTCGAATCGGATCGCGAGGATCTCGCTCGAGACGGGAGCCGTCATCGACTGGATCGATCTCAGCGAACTCCGCAAGGAAATCATGACCAATGCAGTCCCGGGCCAGCGTCCCGATGTCCTCAATGGCATTGCCTACGACGCACAGGGTGATCGCCTCTTCGTCACGGGGAAGCGTTGGCCATTCCTGTATGAGATTCGACTGACGGATCCGTAATCGATCCCATGAGCAAAACGAATGTTGGCCAATTGATGTGCTTGTTGATGCCGTCTCGTGCTGCTTTGCGTCATTATCATTGAAGCGACTCGCCATTTATTTGAAAGTGATCCGAACATGGAAAAACTTGCCATCAGGCCGGACCAGACGGAACTGACTGCCGTCATCGAACTCGTCGCCCGGGAAGCAGGTCGCTACCTGGATACGTTGGACGAGCTTCCCGTGCGGCACCCCCATGCCAGCGAGGCGGCCCGCTCGTTTGATGTGCCCTTTCCGGAAGAGGGATCGGGAGCCTTGGAGGCCTTGCGCGAACTCATCGACAAGGGACTTGAGGCGGGCGTGAATTCCGCCGGTCCCCGATTCTTTCATTGGGTGATCGGGGGCACGACCCCCGCGGCTCTGGGGGCGGACTGGCTGGCCACGACGCTGGATCAACTTTCCTCGGGCTGGCCCTCTTCGCCACTGGCGGTGCAGCTTGAACTGGTCAGCCTCAAGTGGCTCAAGGAACTTTTCGGCCTCGACCCGACCATGCATGGCTACATCACCACCGGGGCGATGATGGCCAACTTCACGGGACTCGCGGCGGGCCGGCAATGGTGTGGCGAACAACTGGGCGTTGATGTGGCTCAAGCCGGTCTCCACGCCCTCGAACCCATCCCGGTCTTCACCAGCGGGCTCGTCCACATCACGTCCTACAAGTCGTTGGCCATGCTGGGCATGGGGCGCGATTCGATGACGAAATTCTCGCGCGATGCGTTCGGCAGGCTCGACGCGGCGGCCCTCGAAAACGCCTTGAAAGTGCGAAACGGCAAACCCTCGATCATCATCGCCAACGCGGGTGAAGTGAACGCGGGCGAGTTCGATCCAATCGAGACGATGGCCGACCTGGCGAAGAAGTACAACGCCTGGCTGCACGTGGACGGCGCGTTCGGCCTTTTTGCCGCGACTTCTCCCCGCACCGCCCATCTATGCGCCGGGGTCGAGCGGGCCGATTCGGTGACGGTTGATGGCCACAAGTGGCTCAACGTTCCGTATGACTGTGGATTCTCGTTCGTGCGTGACCCCCGGCTGCTTTTGAGTGTGTTTTCCATGGACGCCGATTATCTCCCCGACCCGGATGTCGAACCGATCCAGGCGTTCATGGGACCCGAGAGTTCCCGCCGAGCACGATCATTGAGCGTCTGGGCGACCTTGCGAGCGTATGGCAAGTCCCACGTGCGAGAGATGGTCGAGGACCATCTGGATCTCGCTCAACACCTGGCCCGGCGTGTAGATGATTCCCCCGTGCTGACCCGGCTCGCAGAGGTCCCGCTTAACATCGTGTGCTTCCGGTTTGACCCAAATCCCGGGCAGACTTCAGAAGCCGAACTCGATCGCATCAACAACGAGATCGGCGAGGCGATCATCGAAGA
>JAPULD010000164.1 GCA_027295365.1 Planctomycetota bacterium | reverse complement strand
GGAGCGAGACCGCCGACCAATCGAGCCAGCGAGGCTGAATGATGAACGTGATGATGGCCAGAAACGCCGGGGGACCCACGAAACTCATGCACACCCAGAACCAGGTGGGGTCCTCCCTCCTCGAGACTCGACCCCCCCGATCATCGGCCTTCTTGCGATGGGGCAAGCCCGTGGCCATGGCCCCCAACAGGATCAGGACGAGGGAGATGCGGCAGATGAGATCAATGTGTTCTTCCATGAGAGAAGAATAGAGCATGTATGGCATATTCCAAAATGAATATTTTGATATATCAAAAATAATGCAATCAGCCATGACGCATCCAGGTCTGGAAGTTCTTGGCTTCGCGTCCGACGCTGTGATCCATGGTTCACCTTGGAAAGTCCAGATGGCCACGAACAAAGGCCTCCGGTCGGCAAGGCAGACCGGAGGCGTTGATCGCTGAATGAAGGACTTTGAAAAAAAGAAGCGTGGAGCTCGGTGCGCTGACAGATCAGCTCTTGAGCTCAGTGGTCCGAGGGCGTCAACCCTTCAGGTCGAGGCTGCGACCCAGGCTGACGCTCGTGGCGGCTTCCACCTTGTCCGCGGCCCTTGTATATAACTGGAGCACTGGGCCGGCCGGCTGTTGGATCGATGAGGCGGCATCGAAATCAACTCGCCCCGGCACCTGGCCTCCGATCAGACCCTGCAGGCTTTCGCCGGGGGTTGCCTTCTCGACGGGTTGCGTCGCCTGGATGGGCGTTGAAGCCGTCGCGGGTTGAGCGATGCTCGGCTTCGTAGGGGGCTGAACACCATAAGCCTTGGCCACGTGGAAGGGGAGATTGGATCCGATACGCATGGAGTCGAAGTCTCGGCGATACGAGGATCTAGTTGGCGATAATCTTTATCGGAACTAGGAAAAAGGTCAACGAATATTCATCGTCTCCGGCCTTTGAAAATCTTCAGTGCCGAAATGCATTTTCCATCAATGGATAGGTCCACCATCATTATCGCAGGTCTCAGGCGGAGCCGCCCTTGGGCCCTCGATTGCTGAGCGTGGCGACTTCGTCGGCCAGCTTCAGTTGAAGTACCGTTTCACGCAACATTCGGATGTCTTCCAGATCGATGGGGCCCTGGACGATGCGGGTGAGAATGGACTCGGCCGCGAGCACGCTGGGACGGTCGGCGGGATTCAGCGCCACACGAACCTGGGCCAGCCTTGGCAACAATTCGTCGTAGACGAGGATCTGGCGGGCCATCTCAATGTCGGTGAAGCTGTTCGTATCCGACTCCGCGATCATCTCCAACAGGATCGATGCGTTGTAAAGAATCTGGGCATCGTCCACCGACAGGGTGGGGCGATCGCTCAGGGCCGACAATTCGCGGCTCTTCTTCTTGACGAGGCCGGTGACTTCATCGCGCACGGACGTGGATTCGAAGGCGTCGTCCGATTGGGGCAAGGCGAACATCGACGTGTCGGCCAAGGGATCCAAGGCGGTGTCAAAGACGGGGGCCCACGTCAGGCTCGTGGTCATGACTGTGACAGGGGGGGCGTCGACCAGAATGTCTATCTCCGGGAAATCTCGATCTGGCAAGACGCGTGCCTGGGAATTCGTCGGGGATTCGAAAAAGGAAGATTTTCGATCCATCACCCATATCGTCAAGGCCAGGGCCAGCGATGCCGCCGCGGCCATCCATCCTGCCCAGGTGGTCCAGCGCATCGCGTAGGACGTCATCACGGGTTGCGCGGGTTCGTTGATGGTGGCAAAGACCGCGGCTTCGAATCCCTCGGGGAGTGTATTGAACGAATCCTCGGCCTCGATGGTGATGAGCCGATCGAGGGCCTCGGCTTCGTCGATCATGTCGCGGCAAGCCTTGCATTCGGCCAGATGACGTTCGGCCTGATGCCGGCTTGTCGGCTCGACTTCATCATCGACCAATCCGGAAAGCATCGCCTTGATGTCAGCACAATCCATGGTGTTCATGGCTTCTCTCCCGGCGTTTCCTTACGCCTGCTTGTACTTGCGAAATTCAAAAACCATCGGATTTGCATCCGTCTCGTCGCGCTGCTGCTTCATCGCCTCCAGCAGAGCGGTGCGAGCTCGGTTCAATCGGCTCATGACCGTTCCCACGGGAATGCCCAAATGCTGCGCGATCTCCTCGTAACTCAATTGCTCCTGGGCACGAAGCATGAGGATGGCGCGTTTGGATTCATCCAGGTCCTCCATCCCCTGGCGGACCAGGTTGAGGTCCTCCTGCATCTCACGGCGATGATCGGAATCGTCTCGGCAACGGAGTGCAGGGTCGGAGGAAAATTCGGGGAGCGTTCCGGGTCGCTTGGTTCGTTGCAAGGCATTGATCGAGAGATTGGTCACGACCCGCCTCATCCAGGAGAGATAGGCGACCTCACCCACTTCGGGGGGTTGCTTCCAAAGCTTGACGAAGGCTTCCTGGACGATTTCCTCGGCTTGGTGAGCGTCTCGGCAAATGCCGGCGGAAAGTCGGATCAGCCGGGGACCGAGTTCCTGCATCCAATGTCGTAGACGTGATTCCGTCAGGGCCTGGTTCATGGTTCAGCCTCCACGATCGGGTGATCATGAGCCCAATGAGAGCTCATCAAGTAGGACCACGCGCAAAGGACATGCATTCCATAGTTTAGGGCCGAATTTTGAATAAAAGGGAAGTTGACATGAGCCATTATTGCCCATTATTGACCAATTGGTGGCTTCTCATCACCAGGCTGGGCAATCTGAATCGAGAAGGCTCCATAACCGTTGGCCTTCAGGCTTGTGGGGACAAACTGATCGCTGAGACGTGGATCGATCTCAAATAGTTGCGCCACATGTCCGGATTCGGGAATTTCACCCAGACGCGTCCATGATTCAACCGGCTCTGAAGACCACCAGAGATTGGCTTCCATCTTGATCGTCTTCAGTTCGACACCCTTGTCGATAAGGAAGAACTTCTCCATTGAATCAGGCTCCCACGTCACCAGATTCTGCTCAAACGTACAGCGACGAGTGTCGCCCAAGAAGTTGTCATGGCTGATTCGCAGCAGGCAGAAGACGTAATACTTCGGGTTGACGATTGAGTTGCGGTTGATCTGGACTCGATCGCAGTGGGACAAAGTAATGGCGCTGGCACCGCCCACGAACAGGCTTTTCTCGATGCTCACGTGACGGGCTTCGAAGATGCTGGCGACTTTTGTATCTTCGAGCTTCTCGTCGGGAAAATGTTTGAACCTGCTGATGCCACCCGCACACACGCCCGTCAAGCCGCAGTCAAAGAAACGGCAATTGACAATGTTCACGTTCGTCGTGCCGGCCCTGGCGCGGATACCAGCCGTCGGATTCATCGTGCTCGATCCCATGAAGGAGCATGAGTCAATGGTGACTATGCTGCTGCCGATGATCTCGACGCCGACGTCGCTCCAGCTTTCGATGAGGCAATTTTCAATGGTTACGTTCTGGGCGTGATACAACTCGATGGCGTTGCGCTTGTCCTTCTTGCTGCCGGTGTTGCGGATCGTGACATTCACCAGTTTGACGCTGCCTGGCTCCGTCGATTTCGTCGTTTCAGCCTCGGTTTCAGGGTCTTTGACGAGAAATTTATTTCGTGATCGAGTGGAGGCGTCGATCAGCACGCCATTCACCTCGGCCCCTTCGATCACGATGTTCTTGAAGACAAGGTGGCCGGGGCGCGTGATCGAAAGACCATAACGAGCGCCCTTGATGATCGCGGGATGATCGGCATCGACGCCTCGAATGATGATGGGCTGGTCGATCGTTCCCCCGTGATCCGTGATCTTGCCAGGGCGATGCTCGCCCGGCATGAGAACGATTACGTCGCCCGGTTTGGCCGCGTGAACGACGTCATCCCATTTCTGGCCCGGGGTGATGAGTTTTTGCCCGGAGCGCGCTGTAGGCGACCACGCCAGAAGGACGAGGATCATCAAGGCGAAGGATCGTCGGGATACGCACCTCACGCGATCAACCCCTTTAATGGCGATGGAAGGGTGATGTGCAACAGCGTCGTCGGTTCATCGAAGATGGCTTGTCCATCATTCAGCCCGGCCGGGAGAAGCAGGGTGTCCCCACGGCGCACCGGTGTCGTGTGCGCTCCGGGCGCATCGATTCGACCAGCCCCTTCAAGAATCATCCAAATGATCGGCATGCCGTTGGTCACAATCTCCAGCCGTCCAGGGTGCATCAGACGGACCCGCTCGATGTCGAAAAAGTCCGTGCTCAGCAGAATTTCACTGCACGTTCCCTCTACGACTATCGGCTCAATCCGTGTCTGCGTTTGGCGAAGGATGGCATCAATCGTCTGGTTATGTGGACCGGGCCCGAATTGAATGCAGGCCAATGCAGGCTCGATGTGCAGCGCTCGACTTGTACGCCCCCAGTCATGCACCCGAAACGTCGTATCGCTGGGGGTCTGGATTTCCGCGACGACGATGCCTGCCCCCAGGGCGTGGCAGGTGCCACTGGGCAGGTAATGCAGGTCGCCCGGCCGGGCCGGGATGGCGATCAGGTCATCCACGACCTTATCGGTCCCGATATGGGAGGCGAATTCCTCAGGTGAACAATCCGGATCGACCCCTTTGTAGATCAAGGCCCCGGGTTCGGCATCGATGATGTACCAGGCTTCGGATTTCAGATGTGTGTCAGGGTGAGCTTCGACGTATGCCTCATCGGGATGAACCTGCACCGAAAGATTTCCCCGCGCATCGAGATACTTGATGAGCAGGGGAAACCCCCCTTCATGGCTTCGTTTTCCATCGCCCAGAATGACATCTTCAGCATGCGACATCGCTTCGCGCAACGTTTGACCCTTCAGAGCGCCGTTGGCAATCACCGAACGCCCCTGGGCGATCGAATCGGGACGATCGGCCAGCTCCCACGATTCACCGATGGCCAGAGCGTCGGGAAGCGGCTTGTGGAGCTTCATTAATTCTCGTCCCCCCCAGACCTTCTCCAGGAGAATGGGTTCAAAAAGCAGGGGATAGGGATTCATCAAGCACTTCCTTGGTGATTTTGCCCCCGATCGGTGACGCCTGACTCGAACATGCTCATCATAGTGAGGGTAGAATTCCCATGGCCACGAGGAGGTTTACCCATGCATCGGTTCATGAGCATCACCTTGTTGACGATCTTCTATCTCACGCCGACGGCTTGGGCCGGGAATACGTCCATCAGCATGCCGCCTCCCCCGGTCGTCTCGGCCAGTCCTGAATCAAATGTAGAATCAACCCAGGGAGAGAGGACCCTTGGTGAGATCGCCATGTATCGATATGCGCGGGCTCGAACCGGTCCATCCTATTCCTATTTCCGAGGGCCTTCACGTTATGGGTACTACGCCCCGGCGTGGTTTGGCCATGGGCATTCCACCCTGTTTTTCACGTTCGGATCCTTCGGCTCTGGATTCAATCATGGCGTATTCTGGGGGTTCAGGTCGTTCCATTAGAATTCCGATTTTCATTCAAGACAGCGATTCGATGAGTTGATCCTCAAGGGATTCCTCTGGATTTGATTCCGAGTTCTTACTCTTCAATCCGTGCAAGGCTTTTGCGAGTCGGATTCGATCCAACGCTTCTTCAAGGTGAATCAATTCGCCTTTTTTCTTGTCCCGCTTTGGTTTGAAGAGGTGACGAACGACGAGTCCCAGGTTTTCCAGGGAGGCATCTCGAAGATCCGTGGCCAGTGAATCGGCTCGGGCCTTCAACGCGTCAATGATTGAATCGAGATCATTCGGAGCCACCTCAATCGGCACATCGATGAACGGTTCGATCCTTCCCCCCATCACCAGAAATAATCGAGCGCGATCGGGATGCTCCGAGGGAAAGACCCCCAGAAATCGAAACGCCTCGATCTCCCTCACGTGTGCGAAGTCTCGCTTCGTGACTGGCGTGGTGCGATCGAGCAGGTTCTTGAGACTCGTGGCGCGTTCGTAATCCAGGTTTTCTCCCGCCTCCTTCATCTTCGACTCGATGTCGTGGCGCCATCGTTCGATCGGCGTTGATGCAAATTCCGCAGTCTCGCGAACGAGCGCTCGATACGCCTCCATGGTGATCGACCCATCGCAAGGCGCATCGCATCGACCCATTTCCTTGTACGCGCACGCGCTGGCGTGAGGCGAGTCGAGCAGGATGTGGTGATAGCGGCAGAGGTCGAAGGCGTCTTCGACCGTCTCGATGTACTTGGCCGCGGCATGCTTGTCGGCCAAGGGGCCAAATAAACACCCGTTCCCATTCTTGGATGAGAGACTGGGATGCGAGGTTTTCGTCCAACGCGGGTGTTTCGCATCGGGATCGACGTGAACAAACCAGCATGGCCATTTGTCGAGCATCATGGCGTACGTGGTGGGCAGATGACGCCTGGCCAATTGGAGATACACCCAGTCCGCCTCGAAAGCGCTGCCCACTGTCGTGGCGTGGACGGTTCGGGAAAGATCTCGATAGTTGATCCGGCGCGAGGGGGTCGTCTCGGAAGGCGATGGCTCCAGGCGGGACCTGATGAACCGCCTGAGGTTCGCCGTCATGGCCAGAGCCAAAGTGTGTCCATCCTCATCCTGAAAGAGAAAGACGCCCGGCTTGGTCGGTAATGATCGATACTCGATCGGTACGTCCGACGAAGCGGGGGGGATCGACAATTCGATTGTCAATGGCGGACACGGAAGATGCTCAGGAGGTTCTGGCACGAAAGCATTGTAAGGACACGTTCAAGGGGAGGGATTCGAAGTCGTCGCTACATCCGCATTCCCGTGATTCGACCCTCGAAGATGAGCGTGCCGTTCAAGATGGCCTGGTTGAGCGTGATCGAGCGGCGACGCCTGAATTCCAGTTCCTTGGTCACGAAATAAATGACATCGCCCGGGACGACTTGACCCCGAAAAATGACATCATCACAACGAGCGAAGCCCAGGAAACCATCATCCTTGCATTTGAGGCGATACAAGGCAGTCGCGGCTTGGGCGGCTGCTTCAATCAAGAGCACGCCCGGAAAGAGGGGTCGTCCCGGGATGTGCCCCTCAACCCAGAATTCATCATCTCGAACCTTCCTGACACTGACGCACATCGACTGGTCTTCATTGATCCAGGCGATGTGATCGATTTGCCGCATGTTCCCGGATTGGGGAATGAACTTATCCAGTTCTTCCTTTGACAAGGCGACGTTGGTCAGATCAAGGGTATCGAGGTTGATGAGCTGCTCAGTGGCCAATGAAAGGCTCCTGGTTTCGTTTCGGATCTGGTTCGTGGATCATCGAATGAGGCGGCAACAAAAAATGCCCCTTGAAGGGGCGATAGAATACATGTCTTTCACTCAACAACCAATCCGACACTGGGGCTCGGCAATGTGTGCACCGAAGTTCGGTGTACACGAGGGTCGTCTAGTGATGTCATCCGCGCGCGGAATTGGTCTGATCAGACGAGCGAGCAGATTATGGCCGATGCCAGATCAGCTACTGTCGCGGGTTTCGAGTACGGCAACGCGAACATCTTGAGCCGCCTTTTTGATGTCTTGCATGGCTTTTCGCACACGCGTTCCGGCAGCCTTGTTGCCACCATCGGCCTTACGAATATCTTCCGCTGCCTCTTCCACGATCTTGACCAAGTGGTCGTACGCTTCCATCAGAAGCCTCCTTGTAGGTTGGATATCGAAACCAGCATCGGCTCACGGGCCTTCTGGGCATCAGAACGGGGCCATCAGTTGACTATTATGGCCATCATCATCAAGCTCTGACAAGGGATTGAAAGGCGAAAATAGTACTTTGTTTGTGAATTGATCGGGTAAAACAGTGATTTTCTACTGTTTTATCTGCTTGGCCAACTCCAGCAGAGGTCGAAAAGACGGGTGTTTCGCATCTTTCAGAAGCTCATACATGACGGAAAGAACCCCCGTGGGGATGGCACCAGCCCTTTCCATGCGTCGTAGTGCGGGTGCAATCTGGCCGTGCTGGCTGGCGGAAATAGCATCGGTGCACAAGAAACAGTGGTACCCCGAATCCACGAGGTCCAGCACCGTTTGCAAGACGCAAACGTGAGCTTCGATGCCGCAAATGATAACGCTGCAACGCCGCCAAGCGGACAACTGATCTGTAATGAGATCGACGGCTGCGCTGAAACTCGTTTTCTCGACTCGCCGGGAAGGGTCGGTCATGGCCTGAGCGACATCCTCGATCGTGCGACCCAACCCCTGGGGATATTGCTCAGTGACGAAGTAGGGAATGCCGAGTTCGGCAGCCATTTTGAGCAGGATGGCGCAGTTCGTCTCCAGGCGATCCCGATCGATGATGGTGGGGACCAGCTTTTCCTGGAGATCGATCACCAGCAACACAGTTGTATCGAGGTTGAGGCGGGGATTGGGCATAAGGCGTGAAGGTACGAGTGGTGGTCGAGATTCGCAAGTCTTCGCCATCGGGACCCGACGTACAACGCGTGAGGATCAATGAACCGGACATCGTGAATCACCAGACGGGGTCGTAACCCTCAGCCGTCAGGGAGTAGGCTTTGCTGAAGATGTGAACCTTGGTGGTCTCCCCCGATGAATCCTCAAGTTTTCCTGAGGCATGCGTCCAGGCCAGTATCGCCCCCTGGAGATTCTCAGCCTTGAAACCGCGGCTCATGAGTTGCTGGGTGTATAGCCCACTACGATGGCCGATCGTGCAGTAACACACGATTGACTTGTCTCGATACTGATCCGCCTTGGCTTCGAATTCATCCGCGGTGATCGCTCCCTTGATCTTGGAAATGGCCTGCTCCTCAGGGGTACGCACATCCACGATGACGAGGTTTTCGTCTTCCATACGCACGTTCAATTCCTGGGCCGAGATGTCGGGTACTTCCGGAAAGTGCGTTTTGGACTGGGCATACTTCTTCTTGATCTGCTCGTGCTTGGCCTCATCCGATTTCTTGAACATCGTGCATTCCTTTTCTTCGTCCCATGGCATTATTGTGTGGTCATCTGGTGGCTTCTTATGATACCGAGGCCCATCGTCAAGGAATTGTCTCATGCCCAAGGATCAAGAACGTGATGTCGTGTTGGTGGGGGCGGGACATTCGCACATCCAGGTGCTGGAGGCGTATGCGGCGGATCCGCTCGTGGGGGCGAAGCTGACGCTCATCGTCGATGATCCGATCGCCATCTACTCGGGGATGGTTCCCGGGTTTGTCGCGGGACAATACACCAAGGACCAATTGGAGATCGATGCCAGGCCCCTGGCGAAGGCCGCGGGGGCGGAGATCATCATCGCGAAGGCCCTGAAGGTTGATCCGGAATCAAAGCTGATCCACATGCAAGGGCAGGAGCCGAGTCCGTACGAGGTGGCGTCGTTCAACGTTGGATCCACCGTGGCGGGGCTGGACTTGCCGGGCATTCGTGAGCACGCAATCCCCACCCGTCCCATCAGCGGATTCGTGCAACGTATCGATGACCTGATCGGCGAGTTCTCCAAGGACGACAAGGGCGGTCCATTTCACGTCGTGGTGGTGGGAGGCGGCGCAGGAGGGGTCGAACTGACCTTCACGCTGCTCCATCGATTGTTTGCGAAATCAGGTCGGGACATCGACCTCACGCTAGTGCATGATCGAAGTGAGATCCTCGAGGGGTATTCGCGCAACCTGATTCGTCGCATCAGGGCCTGGACGATGCGAATGGGTATCCATGTGCTGTGTGAACATCGAGTTGCAACCTACGAGCCTGGATTGGTCACCTTTGAGGATGGAGAATCCCTGCATTGCGATGCCCTGGTCTGGGTGACCGGGCCCACCAGCCACGCGCTGTTTGTAGACTCGGCGTTGCCAGTCGATGATAGAGGCTTCGTGATGGTGCGCGACACGTTGCAATTCAAGGACCACGATGACCTGTTCGCGGTGGGCGATTGCGCCACACTCATTGAGCATCCCGAGACCCCCAAGGCGGGCGTCTACGCGGTTCGCGAAGGGCCCATCGTGGCCAGAAACATACGCTCGTATTTGTCGGGCGATCCCCTCGAACGATATGAGCCCCAACATGATTTTCTCATGCTGATGAATCTGGGTGAATACGCCGTGGGGGGGAAGTGGGGATTCGCGTTCGAGGGCAAATGGGTGATGACCTGGAAAGATCGCATTGATCGAGCGTTCATGAGGCGTTTTCAGGTCGGGTGAATGGGGAGCGACCACGTACCCTCGGATGGTCATCGCAAGGGGGCATCGACACGACCTGCGTACATGTTGTCGTCTGTCATGCGCAGGCGTTCATTGTTCATGGCGTATGAACAGGTGAACGCTTTGATCTGGCCCCCGGCCCCCGGCCCCCGGATCCAGACCCCCGGATCCAGACCCCCGGATCCAGAACCCGGATCCAGACCCTGGTGGAATGACCTTGAACCTGCGACACAACCACTTTTTCACGCATGAATGCCGCTCGATTGGGGTGCCAATAAGGGTTTCAGCCCTGCTCGGCCTCCTGTTGACGTTTCTCATTACCCCATCTTTACACGCCCAGTGCTTTTACGAGGCAGTGGAATTGAGGGGACCGGCGACGTGCGGCGGTGGACTGACCGCTAATTTTAGGCCTCGTGCTCTTGATGCCCAGGGCAACGCCGTGGGGGCGAGTTCGTGCAACCTCGCTTTATTCGCCTCGCTGGTGAGGGCCGATGGCAGCGCCTCGTGGCTCACGCCAATTCCCAATACGGGTGAGAGTTGGGCGTTTGGCATGCTCGATCCCGATCACATCGTGGGGCACGCGGTGCCATCGGGGCAGAGTCTCACCATTGCCGCGAAATGGGAGTTTGGCCAAGGATCGTTGTTGGGGCTCCTGCCGGGCTCCAATACAAGTTCGGCCCTGGGTATCAATCAGTCCGGTTTGATTGTCGGTCAATCCATTAATAACAACATCGGACCCAGCGAGGCATTCATCGTTGTCGACGGGCAAATGACGAGTCTTGAATTGCCGTTCGGTCGCAATGCCATTGCACGAGATGTCAATGATCTGGGACATGTCACTGGCTGGATGGGTGCCTCGCCGCTGACGGATTCTCATGTTTACATTTGGAATGAAAAAATGGTCATAGATCTAGGCGTTATCCCTGGTGGCACCACGGCCGAAGGATTGGCTATCAATAATTTAAGTCACATCGTTGGACGTGGACGCGTGCCTGATGGGGTGACGGTGTTTGGCTCACCTCAAGCAATATTGTGGGATGGCCAAGTCTTGAACCGCCTTCCCCAACTGCAAGATCATATTGAAAGCTCGGCGCTCGCCCTCAACGATGCGGATCAGATCGTGGGCAACAGCTTTGTGGGGGGGGCGACGCCGGGTCGCTTCGCCACGCTCTGGCAGGATGGGCAGGTCTACAACCTGCGCGATCTGCTTGTCACGGATCTGGGCGATCTCAGGAACTCAAGCGGCTGGGCCATCAACAACAAGGGGCAAATTCTCCTTGATGAAGGATCGGCCTATCTGCTCACTCCCATCGACTCGCCCCCGGGGGATGTGGATCACAACTGCAAGGTGGATGTCGAGGATCTCCTGATCTTGCTGGGCGACTGGGGCAAGACGCTTTCCATCGCGGATGTCGATGCCAACGGGATCGTCGATGTATTGGACCTGCTGCAGGTGCTGGCGGATTGGGGACTTGGGGGGCAAAGTTGAAAGTCGAAGATCCGCCGTGGCGGGTTGAAAATTGAAAGTTGAAATGAAGACCATGAAGACAAACACAACTCGAAGCGCATCGGACTCGAAGCCCTCCCCCCTGGCGATCGTCTTGGGACTGTTGTTGACGTTGCTCGCGACCCCGGCCCTGCAGGCCCAGTGCCGGTATTCGTGGGAGATCATCGATGGACCATTTTGTCCCTCGGAGGGAGGCCCCGAGGCGTTCACCGGGAAAACTCTGGATGAGGACGGGAACGCGGCAGGTTTCAATCAATGCTTCCTGGCTCTCAAGGCGTCATCCTGGTCAGGCTCGGGCGAGGCCCCCCATCTGACCGGCCCCCCATCTGTCGGGGATTCCTTTGCCCATGGCATGATCGATCTCGATCACATCGTGGGTGAGGCAGCGCAATTGAGTAATGGGATGGATATTGCCGCATACTGGGAGTTTGGTCAGGGACGATTGCTCGATTTGCTGCCCGGCACGAACACGAGCACTGCCTATGGGATCAATTCGTCAGGGCTAATTGTCGGATTAAATTACGACAATATCTTCGGTCCGCTTCATGCCGTTCTTTGGGTAAATGATCAACCGATTGTTCTTGCTCTTCCGATTGGACCGAATTCATCAGCCAGTGACATCAATGAACTTGGTCAGATCACCGGTTGGATGGGGGAGCCCGCGACTCGACTCGCATTCTTGTATGACGATGGAGTCGTGACGACGATTCCACTCCTCCCGAATGGCGTCTCAACGGATGGGGCCGCAATCAATAATCTGGGGCACGTGGCCGGTCGAGGCGTGGTTGACGTTACGGGTATAGGCTTGACGAATCACGCGCTCTTCTGGGATGGTACGAACAGCATCGACCTCGGCACCCTTCCGGGCCACGAAAAGAGTTACGCCACCGACCTCAACGACGCGGAACAGATCGTGGGGTATTCCCGGGGCGATAACGGCAATGAAGCGGTCCTGTGGCAGGATGGGCAGATGTATCGGTTGGTCGACCTACTCGAACCACCACTCGGGCTTGGAAACACCATCGCTCACGCGATTAACAATCGGGGGCAAATTATTCTTGATGAAGGCACAACTGTTCGCCTGACTCCAATCGACTCCCCTCCCGGGGATACGGACAACAACTGTGTCGTCAACGTCGATGACCTGCTCTGTGTGTTGACCGAATGGGGCAACTCGATCTCAATCGCGGATGTCAATGACGACGGGATCGTCAATGTACTTGACCTGTTGCAGGTGCTGGCAGATTGGGGATGAGGGGGCAAAGTTGAAAGTCGAAGGCAGGATGCAGAACTGGGGGGCGGTGCCACTGATTCGCTCGCCGTGGCGAGATCATCAGTGCGAATGGAAGTTATGCCGAGGTCCTCGGATGTACGTTCGACTCAAGCTCAACGCACTGACAAATTCACCCCGAAGCGTGGCAAACGTGTCAGTGGCACCGGATGACTGTCGAAGTTGACAGTTGACAGTTGAAAACACAACAACAGTTCGTAGGTCGGGTCATTGACCCGACATACAAAACGGTAAGTTCGTAGGTCGGGTCCAAAGACCCGACGCTTTGGCCCGGGGCAACCGCAGTCGAAGGCATGTTGCATCGTCGAGCGATGAACGACGCCGTGTCGGGTCATTGACCCGACCTACAAAATGGAAAGACCCGAGCGACGGAGCGTTCATGAAGCGATTTCAGGAGAGTGACGTCACACCTTCAGCTCGATCGGCGGCCTGATGTCCTCGGCGTAGCGTTCCCGTATCGATGGGAGCGTTTCGTTGACGAATTGATCCACCTGTTCGGGAGCCCGGCCCACGTACGCCATCGGATCGAGCACTTCATTGAAATCGATCTTGGCAAACATGGGTTCGGTCTTGAGGCGTTCGAGCAGATCGTTTGGGAGCCCTTCGGACTTCACGAGGTGGGCCGCGTCCTGACTGTGTCGGCGGATGATTTCATGAGCCTCCTGGCGATCGGCGCCATCGCGGACCGCCGCCATCAGGATGTTTTCGCTGGCCATGAAGGGGAGTTCGGCCATGAGGTTGGACCGAATGGTTTTTTCGTAGACCACAAGCCCCGAAACCACGTTGTGCATGATGTCGAGGACGCCATCGAGGGCGAGAAAACCCTCGGGCAGGACCAGGCGGCGGTTCGCCGAATCATCGAGCGTACGCTCCAGCCATTGGGTGGCCGCGGTGTTGAGTGAATTTTGCACGAGGCTCATGACGAACCGGGACATCGCGCAGGCACGTTCGCATCGCATGGGATTTCGCTTGTACGCCATGGCGGAAGAACCGATCTGGTCGGTGCCGAACGGTTCCTCAAGTTCCTTGTGATTCGCAAGCAACCGCAGATCGGTGGCGATCTTGTGTATTGCCGAGGCGGTCGTGGCCAGGTTGCCCATGACCTGTGCGTCGACGAGACGGGGATACGTCTGTCCCGTAACGAGGAACCGCTGCTCGATGGGCCACCCCATCTTTTTCGTCACCAACTCATCGAGCTTTTCGACGCGGGTTTCATCGCCATCAAAGAGGGCGAGAAAGGAAGCTTGCGTGCCGGTCGTTCCCTTGACCCCTCGGAAACGCAAAGAATCGAGACGGTATTCAATATCTTCCAGACAGAGGATGAGGTCATAGGCCCACACCGCCGCGCGCTTGCCCACGGTCGTCGGTTGGGCGGGTTGGTAATGCGTGAACGCCAGGGTCGGCAGGTCGCGATTCTCGATGGAGAACGTGCCGAGGGCGTCGATGACCCGGGCGAGTTTTTGAGCGATGAGTTGCAGGCTATCGCGAAGGAGAATCAGTTCGGTGTTGCAATTGACGAACTGGCTGGTGGCCCCCAGGTGGAGAATGGGGCGTGCCAAAGGGGCTTGATCACCGAGGGTGTACACATGAGCCATGACATCGTGCCGCAGCTTTTTTTCATATTTCGCGGCGGCGTCGAAATCGATGTCGTCCAGATGGCTTTGAATCTGCTCGATTTGCTCATCAGAGATTTCGAGCCCAAGTTCCTGCTGGGACTGGGCTAAGGCGAGCCACAAGCGTCTCCAGGTGGAGAATTTTCGCTGGGCTGACCAGATCACCTGCATCTGAGGCGAGGCATATCGGGTTTCCAAGGGAGAGCGATAGCGATCGTATTCCGTCATGGGCTGAAGTGTATTCCGTGCGGCGGTCCGATATGGGAACTAAGATGATTCAGGCCATATGCCATTGATTGTCGTGCGAGGAACCGCGAAGTAAGTTCATCGTACTCTCAATCAGAATTGCAGGTTTCCTGAGGAGGATTTGAGATACCCACGCGTGACAAGCCAGGTCGAACCGCTGATACCAAGGCTGGTGAATCGCCTCGCGCTGATCAGCAGGGGGAAAAGTCCGTTCATACTGGCCCGCCGCGTATGACCCCCTTGCGTGAACTGCAATTGCTGGAAGCGCACCGAAATGGCGATCCGGGTGCCATGGGGGAATTGATGCAGTCCTATCAGCGAAGGGTTTTCAGCGTTTGTTATCGGATGCTGGGGAATCCCGATGAGGCGGCCGACCTGACCCAGGACTCGCTGGTGAAGGTATTGGAGGGGCTGGACAGCTATAACGGCCGCTCGAAACTCAGCACCTGGGTTATCCGGGTCGCGATGAACTGCTGCCTGAGTCATCTGAGGCGGGAAAAAATCCGTAAACACTGTAGTTTGGACGACTTGGTGTCCACAGATTCCGATGGTGGCGGGGGGGTCAATTTAGGAAATCTGTTGGAATCTGGGGAACCTGGGGCATCAGAGCACGTCCAACGGGCTGAAGTGCATTCCAGTCTCCTCAAGGCTCTCAATAGCCTGGACCCGGATTCTCGAGCGTTGCTCATCCTTCGGGACTTGAACGGACTGGATTACCTCCAGATTGGCGAAGTGCTCGACGTTCCGGTCGGGACCGTCAAATCAAGATTGTTTCGTGCTCGAGCGGCGCTACGCGAAGCAGCCGAGTACGAATTGGGTACGGATTTGGACGTGTCGGAATCTTCACTGGGAGAGGGAACCGGCACTGGCTGACGTTTGATTGTTCTCCGGTTCGTCAAGTAGCATCCCCGGGATTGCTGCCGAACCCAAACAGGCAAGGATATTTGTGACTGATGCAGGATCTGTTCGAACAATTTGATGAAGCGCAGCTTCTGGCCTTTGTGGAAGGCGAGCTTGATCCGAAGCAGCAACGTACGTTGCTGACGAGGCTTGAGTCCAATCCGCAGGCGAAGAAGGCGATTCTTCTGATGTGCGATGATCGCGAGTCGATGCGTTCCATCGCCGACCCGGAACTGCCGTGCGATTTCATGGCCCAGATCGAACCTTGGCTGGCCCGCCCCATGCTGCTGGAAACGAGCCCGGCCAAGCCTGGTGAAATGCGTCGAAAGCAACGTCGAGCCTTGAGGCAAAAGCAATGGCCCCGCATGGCCGCGGCGGCGGTGTTGTTGCTGGTCCTCAGTGGCGGCATCTGGGCATCCAGTGGCCTCATCATGGATGGCCTGACCTGGGTGGCGGGAAATACTCCAGAGACCGATACGCCTGATTCACAGATTGACTCGAGGGATCGAAGGGTCGTCGATGATTCAACCGTGGTTGCCATGGAAGATCAGATCCAAGCGTTGATCGAAGAAGGTGGCGTACTTCACCATCACGGCCCCGAAGTCGTCTCCCTTGATCTGTACGCTTTTGCCGATTTGAACGAAGTCGATGAGACGCAAGTCATCGAGTCGGCTGAAGAGGCGATGGCTCCGCTTCCATCCCTGGCGCTCTTCATCGAAGCCGATCACGAAGCGCTGGTCGAGAAGACATTGCGAGATTTGATCCCCGATCTCCAGGCCCAGATGGCGATCGTGCGCAACTATTCGCCCCGGCTCAGCGAGCCAGCCAATGTCGTTTTCAGACGCCCAACGATCAATACAAACGCTCGCACGACCAAGCGTTTTCAGGTCGTTCCAAATGAGCACATAGCACGAAGCGATGCCGACCGGATTTACCAGCCCATGAAACTTGGCGAATCCGATGGCGATTCGAGTCTCTGCCCCTCGCGAAAGACCCAGACGCGATATGCCGACATGGGAGCTTCACACACGCTCAGTGTTCGGCAATCACACCTGAACGACATA
>JAPULD010000163.1 GCA_027295365.1 Planctomycetota bacterium | reverse complement strand
GATGACGCCTGGCTGTTCATCGATGAACAACTCGTCCTCGACATCGGAGGCGTCATACCCGGCACCGAACAGGTCATCGAACTTGACCGGTTGAACCTGATCGATGGCCAATCCTATCAGATGAAATTCTTCTACGCTCAGCGACAGGGAATCAACTCCTCGTTCGAGCTTGAAACGTACATCGAACTGCTGCCCCCGTTCATCGCAACGCCCGGCACCGCGGGATACGACTGAGTTCCCAGGCGTCGGATGCTGAATTCAATTCCAATCTGTATGCGAGCCGGATCTTCCGGGTGACATACATCGGGTCGACGAATTTTCTCGGCCTGATGTATTTTGCCACATTCGACCAAGATTCGCGCATCCGGCTGTTCCTGCTCCCGAGAAGGAGCCGGAATGCATTTGAGTTGCACTTTCCACGTCAATCCATCAAAATCCCAAAGTCGAATGCAACGTTCGCATCGGCCCACCCAGGACGGGTCATCAGGCTCGTCCATCGTGACATCAATAGACAGGGATTTTTTCATGCCCAGAATCACTCGTTGTTCATATTTGTCCATCAACCCCCTCCTCGTCCTGATCACCCTGACGATACCTGGACTGACGGGTTGCGAATCCACCCCCGGAACGAATCCCGACGCCATCACCGGTGCCGACGGGGCGAGACTTTACGAAGGATTCGAAGGATATCACCGTACGATCAGCACCGATTCAGCCCAGGCCCAACGCTGGTTCGATCAGGGCCTTCAGCTTCTGTATGGATTCAATCATGACGAGGCGATCCGATCCTTTCAAGAAGCCGCCAACCTCGACGACACCTGCGCCATGGCGTGGTGGGGCGTCGCCTACGCCAGCGGGTTGCATATCAACAACCCCCAGATGACCGAACAACAATCGAAGCAGGGCTACGAAGCCTCGCGGGAAGCCTTGCAACGATTGGAATACACCACGCCCGTCGAACAGGCGTTGATTCTCGCGGTGGCGAGTCGATACGAGTGGCCCGCCCCCGAAAGCCGGGGGCATCTCGATGTCGCGTATGCCAAGGCGATGGAACAGGCGTGGTCGTGGTATCCCGATGATCCGGATGTCGGGGCGTTGTTCGCCGAATCGTTGATGAATCTTCAACCCTGGGATATGTGGGAAGCCCAGGGCGTCCCCAAGGGCCGAACCCTGGAGATCGCGGCGACCCTCGAACGCGTTATCGAGATCTCGCCCAGTCACCCAGGGGCAAACCATTTTTACATTCACACGATGGAAGCGTCTCTCGAACCCGAGAAGGCCATCCCCTCGGCTGACCTACTCGTTGATCTGATTCCCGGGGCGGGCCATCTGGTGCACATGCCGGCGCATATCTACGCCAGAGTGGGACGCTACGCCGAGGCTTCGGACGCCAACGTCCGCGCGGTGGCCGCGGATCGCAAGTACTTCGCCAAGGCTCCGGCCCCCGATTTTTACAGCATGTATTACGTGCACAACCTGCACTTCCTGGCGTATGCCGCGATGATGGAAGGTCGATACGAAGTCGCCATGCAGGCGGCAACGGATTTGCAGAACGAAATCCCCGAAGCCTTTCTCAGGACGTACACCCAGTTCGCGGATGGCTTCATGCCGGTGGGGTATCACGTGATGATTCGATTCGGGCGTTGGGATGACATCCTGGCTCAGCCGGTGCCCCCTGAATTCAGGCACATCAGCCGCGCCATTCACCATTACGCCCGGGGCGTGGCGTACAGCGCTCTGGGGCACACGGACGAGGCGAAGGCCGAACTCGAACACTTCGAGCGCGAGGCGGGGTTGATTCCCGAGGACTGGCGGATCGGCAACAACACGGGCCATCACGTAATGAGTATTGCGCGCGCGATGCTGGTGGGCGAAATTGCGTATCGGGAAGGCGAGTACGAGCTTGCTTTTTCTACGCTCGACGAAGGGATCGAGCTTGAAGAGCAACTTGTCTATGACGAGCCCCCGGGTTGGATGCAACCTGTGCGGCACGCCAAGGGTGCATTGCTCATGGGCAACGATCGAGCCGCGGAAGCCGAGCAGGTCTATCGCGACGATTTGAGACGAAATCCCCAGAATGGCTGGGCTTTGTTGGGTCTTGAACAGTCGTTGGAGGCTC
The DNA here is from genome assembly GCA_027295365.1 of Planctomycetota bacterium. GTDB lineage: Bacteria > Planctomycetota > Phycisphaerae > Phycisphaerales > SM1A02 > JADFSH01. The sequence continues at coordinate 2,170 of JAPULD010000163.1, read as the reverse complement.
AGGACATGAACGCCGCAGCGGCATCGCTGGCAACGACCCGACGCCTGGTCTGGGCCCGGTCGGACGTGCAGCCTACGTCGTCGTGTTATTGCCAGCCGGGACAGGCAGAGAACGACATGGCGCGCTGAGTTCATTGCGTTGTTCGCAAGTGAGGATCAATTCATAAACGCTGGTCCCAAGTAATTGAAAATCTGAAAAAGCCCATGGCCAATGCCATGGGCTTCTTTATTAGTCTTAAAAAGAAGAAGCTCGATCAATCCGCGAGAAGTTTTTCGAGCATTCGTTTCGCACCCGAGTTCTCTGGATTCAACTCGAGCGATTTTCGATAATAGCGGATTGCCTTTTCCTTCTGATCATCAAGCATGCAGGCCTCGGCCAGGCTGTCCCAGGCATTGAAGGCATCGGGGTGAGCCTCGACATTGAAGTTGAAGATTCTGATGGCGGTCTCAAGGTCACGCTGCCCGACATATTGATACCCGAGACGGTTCATCGCCGCTTCGCTGGGCAGCCCCACCTCATCAGTCGTGTCGAGCGCCGCACGATATTGTTCCATCGCGGCTGTCACACCTTCTTCAAGCAATTTTTGAATGATTTTCTGCCCGAGCGTGAATTGTTTCTCTGTCCCGGGACTGGCGATCAGCCCCGTGATCTCATCCGGATTCCAGTTGTACTCCATGTACTCCGCCGTGGCACGAGCGATGTCAGGACCACAAAGCCGAGACACGACGTGCAATGATCCGTCAATACCGGCCGAAACCCCGGCGGTGGTCACGACGCTTCCATTGTCAACCCAACGCTGATCATCATGAACCGGTGTATAGGGCACGATCATGCGAAGGCCTTCGATGGCCCCGTGATACGTCGTTGCTTCCTTGCCATCGAGAAGACCGGCCGTGCCCAGGACAAACGCCCCGGTGCAGACCGACATGGCAATCTCTGCTTCCTCCGCGGTTCGCCTGACCCATTCAATCATGTCGGGGTTTGACAATGGACTTCTCGTCCCGCCTCCGGGCAGCACAAAGATGTCGGGCTTGGGGCAATTCTTGATGGTGTACTCGGGCACGATCGTCACCACGCCTTGAGAGACAATTGAATTCTCATCCGCAGCCACCGTGTAGACGTTGAACAGAGCACCGTTTGGTCCTCGGGCCGAGGCAAAGACTTCCGTGGGACCGGCGAAGTCGAGAATCTCCGCCCCGTTCCAGATCACGATGGCGACGTTGCGGGCAGCGCCTTGAACAACGAGTGTCATCTCACACTCAGGATCCGGGCAAACACCGGGTTTGTCATAGGACACAAGATGACAATCCGCACCGCAAGGCGGGCAGACATACACCTCGCCCGACGTGGCCTCCTGCTGAGCCCCGGCGATTGTGGCCAAACCAAAGAGCACACCTGGCAAGGCGATCAATGCAAACATCTGATTGAAAGTCTTCTTGTTTCTGAGACGGACCATTATTAGCTCTCCTTCTATGCAGAATCTATTTGGTTGTATTTGAGCACACCTGAATGTCAGCGCAATTATCCAATACGAAAGGTCAACATTCGAAACCTTTGGATTTCTTTTTAGCGGATAAAGGGTCTGACTGAAGTTTTCACTCTTCCATCATCGTCTTTCGCCTGAGGATGTAGTGGTAGAGTTGTAATAATTGTAACCGAGCCAAGGAATCGCAAGCAATCGATCGGCACCAGGCTCGTTTTACACAACAAGTCCACTCGGGATGAAGATTGGTTCAATCGACTTAAATCAAAGGGGTTAAACATGCGTTTCGCAATCATCTCTGTGATGACCTTGATCTTGACCGTTTCCAGTGCCTCCGTTTATGCACTCGATGATGAGCTTTCTCTTGATGAAATATCGTCGCTGGAGGAATTTGTAGAGTGGGCCGAAGAATACAGCAGTAGGACGGAGTACATACAAGACGCGATAAAACCTTCACTGAAGACGGAAGAAGCGACATCACTGCTCAAGCGACTTGAGAGCGGGCATCCGCTGCGGATGCGTATCATCCTCGCCGTTCGTCGTAACGCCTGCCCAAAGGATCTCTTCGACCGGCATGATCCCCATGTTCACCACAGCTTCCCGCATGGGCAACTCACTTTGAGTTGGCGTATCCTGCTCGATTTGGAATTGCTTCACGATGGTATGACTCTTGAACTAGCCGCCGTC